>DATFJO010000628.1:0-3093 GCA_035269145.1 Tangfeifania sp.
ATACATTGCATTTAACTGGGATGCCATCGATTCATGGTTTGAAGAAAATGAGGAAGTGCGGGTACATCCGCGCGATCCGTACCACCGGATTGACGTATGCAGAAGTTCGCGGCACATACGCATTGTTGTGGATGATGAAACTGTAGCCGAAACGCGGTGCCCGGCGGTACTTTTTGAAACTGGACTGCCTGCCAGGTTTTACATCCCAAAAACGGATGTTTGGACCAGATTCCTCGAGCCTACCAACCACAAAACACATTGTCCTTACAAAGGCACAGCTTCGTACTATTCGGTTAAAACAAACAAAACCGAATTAAAAAATGTGGTATGGTCTTATCCGTACCCCAATGCAGGAGTCCAAAAAATTCAGAACATGCTGGCATTTTATACCGAAAAAATCGATGAAGTTTATGTGGATGGTGTGAGGTTACCCAAGGGGTAATTAAGTGAAAATTCATTTTTTTATCATTCAGAAATAAGTAAACCGGTTACTTTACGCAAGCGCACCTCAGCCAGTTTGAGTTGAATTTTGTAGTTTGATTGCCGTTGCAAAGCCCGCATGAGGTTGAGTTGCGCTGTTCGGTACTCAGTGCTGCTAATTTGGCCGGCCTGAAGAAATTGTTCGCTTTGTTTGAAATTCAACTCAGCCGTTTTCACATCATCGCGGGCCATTTCAAAAAGCTGCCTGCTGGTAACTATGTTATTGTACTGGTTAAGCAAGTCACGTCTAATCCTTTCTTGCGTTTTTGTTACATTTCTGTGCATCGAGTGAATTTCGATTTCAGCATTCTGCGCTTCAATCTTTTGTTGCCGTCCGTCGAAAATGGTAAACTGCAACGACAAGCCACCGCTCAATCCGTAGGTTTCCTGGTTGGTTATAAAGCTCCCGTCGCTTTCCGTTTTGTTGTAATTGTAGGAAGATGACAGGTTAATACGCGGGTAATAACCCGCCTTCACCACTTTATGCTGCAGCTCGGCATTTGTTTTTTGCTGCCTGATTAGCAATAATTCTGTATTCTTCTCTTCGGCATTTCTGATGAGTGCCTGCTCATTCTGAATAACTGACGGCAAAGGAATTTCGGTAAGTACCTGGAATGGAACCTCCGGATTGCGCGCCAAAATTACATTCAGGTTGCGTTTTGCGTTTTCAAGATTGTTTTGGGCTTGTTTCAACTGAATGCTGTCGCTGTTTAAATCCACTTCGGCGTTAAGCACCAGCAATTTTCCACCTCCGCCAACCGAAAATTGTTTCTTCCTCAGAAGGTAGCGTTCATGGCTGATGCCAAGATTCATTCGCGCAATGTTTACATTTTCAGCTTGCTGAATGATGGAAAAATAGGCCTGATGAACCTGCACCATAATATTTTCGATAGTAAGCCGCAACCGAAGGTTTCCGATGGTACTGAGGTTGTTTAAACTTTTTAACCTGTAAAACCGTCCCAATCCGCCAAACAGTATATAATTAAAATTTACTGCTCCACTGTATGAAGTAGAGCGGGCATTGTCTTTACTTATGTCAGGTTGTTGCGGCGAAGCAAACTCGATGTTAGTGTTATTTAGCTCTTCGTTGTAATTTCCCTGCAAGCTGAGTGAAGGGAACAATCCCACATTTCCCGGCGTTGCATTGTTTTTGCTTTTCTGCAAGTCGTTTTCGGCAATCCGGATGTCGTGATTGTTTTGCAGTGCAATTGAAAGCGCCTGTTCCAGTGTCAGCAAAGTATCTCCGGCAGTTTGAGACCAAACCGTTTGCGCTGCCAGTAACAAAATCAGCATCAAAAAATTCTTAATCTTCATTTTCCTCATCGTTTTCAGTTTTTTTTGTTGCACGTTCAACTGCTTCGGGCGATGGTTTTTCTCCGGTCCAGGCATAGCGCATGTAAACCTTTGTTTGGTTGAAAACCATTAGCAGAATAGGTAAAAGCGTAGAAATCAGGAACGAGCCCACCAGCAATCCGTAGGCTACTGTAACAGCCATCGGGATTAAAAACTGCGCCTGCAGGCTTTCTTCCAGAATCAGGGGCGCCAAACCGGCTGCCGTGGTAAGCGTAGTTAAAAGCAATGGCCTGAAACGCGACATCCCTGTTTCAATCAGTGAATCGTAAAAGGGTTTTCCTTCGCGCAAACTGTTGTTGAAAGTATTTACAAATACCAGCCCATCGTTAAAAAGTATTCCGATGAGTGCGATAAATCCCATAACCGAAAGCACACTCATGGGTAATCCGTGGATCAGGTGGCCCCAGATTGCGCCAATAATTCCGAAAGGAATCAGCACAAAAAGCGCCAGTGCCTGTCCTACTGAACGAAATGTGATAATTAGCAGCGAAAAAAGGAGTATCAAAACTACCGGCCCCACAGCCATCATGGAATTGCGGAGCTTACGGGTTTCACGAACCTGTCCTTCGAATACCACATCAACTCCCGTATGTTTTGCCAGAACAGGCGGCAACACCGAATTGCGTATCCGCTGGATTTGCTCGGGAGCCGAAACCTGAAGGCTGGCAACATCGGCATCTACGGTAATTTCCCTTTTTCCGTCGAGGTGATGAATGGAAATCAGGCTTTTCCTTTCGCTTAATTCAGCAATTTCTTCCAGCGGAAACGACTGCCCCTGTGCAGTGCGGATGCGCATATCCTTTAAATCTTCCATTTCGTTCCGGTCATTTTCAGAGTATCGGAGCCATACTTTTACTTCATCTTTTCCGCGCTGAAGGCGTTGAATTTCGTCGCCAAAAAATCCCTGGCGCACCTGAAAAATAACCTGTTGAAGGGTCAGTCCCAACATCCGGCCTTTTTCTTTCAGCCTGATATTTACCTCGGGCTGATCTTCACGGTCGTTGTCCACAACATCTTTGAGTGTTTCCATATTGCGGAGCGACTCCTTCAGTTCTGATTTTGCAGAGCGTAGTTCCTGAAAATCTGATGCAGAAAGTGAAATGGAAACCGGTTTTCCAAAAGGCGTACGTGTTTCAAAAGAAAGCTTTGTGGCACGGGGTATAGCGTCTGTTTCTTCACGTAAATCACTTAAAATTTTAAAACTCCGGAGTTCTTCGCGCTGTTGCGAAGGAAGCAGGTATACATTGGCAACAGCCTGGT
>DATFJO010000629.1:0-5056 GCA_035269145.1 Tangfeifania sp.
TGAAAGAAGCAGATAATTACCTCGGAGCATTCTCCCCGCCTGAGGGGAGATGGCCGCCGGATGGCGGACAGAGGGGTAAAGAAGCTGGAAGCACGAAGCTCGAAGTCAACCAGCAACCAGTAACCTGCAACCTGCAACCTGCACCACTTATCTCACCGCTGTCCTGTCAATTTGTAAAGTTTCGGGGTGCGTTACCGGGTGGTTGAAAAATCCGGTGTGCAACCCGATTATCTGCTGCACTGCTTCAATCCACTGGTCCTGGTCGTTCAGGCTAATGGTGTAATTGAAAGATTCGCCTCCCAGTTTTAGAAACAAATCGCGGTACTGCTCCCCGATTTCAAGGGTGGTTTCCAGGCAATCGGCTACAAACGACGGCGACACCACCAGCAGGTTTTTTACACCCTGTTTGCGGAGTTCAGCAAGTTTATCATCGGTATAAGGCTGAATCCAGGGGCTTTTTCCCAACCGGCTTTGAAAAGAAGTAGTAAATTGTTCGTCTGACAAACCTGATTCTCCGGCAATGAGTTTCGTAGTTTCGAAACAGGCACTCCGGTAGCAATACGGATTTTTGCCGTTTTCTTTCCGGCAGTCGCAGGTGGGAAATTTGCAGTAAACAGCTTTCCCTTCATTGGCTTTTCTTAGTTGCCGCTCGGGCAGTCCGTGGTAACTGAACAGCACATGATCAGGCCGGTGTTTTTCGACATCATTTTTCACCTTTTCAGCAAAAACATTGATGTAAGCCGGGGCTGTGTGGTACGAATTGACAAACTGAATGGATGGAATGACATTCCACCCGGCAGTAATGCGCATCACTTTTTCGGCTACCGAGCCGGTAGTGGCTGATGCATATTGCGGAAACATGGGGAAAACAATAATTTGTTTGGCGCCAAAAGCCCTAAGCTCTTCAAGCCCGCTTTTAACCGATGGATTTTGGTAACGCATAGCAAGCACCACTTTTACCTGGTCTGACCGGTACTGTTTTTCGAGTTTATCAACAAACCGCCGACCGTAAACCAACAGCGGCGAGCCCTCATCCAGCCACAGCTTTTTGTACTCTTTCGAAACTTTTTTCGCCCTGAATGGTGCAATAATCAAATTGACAAGCAGCCAGCGTTTCCGGGCAGGAATGTCGATAACACGGCCATCCATTAAAAATTCGCGTAAATATCGTGCTACATCTTTCGCTTCGTTGCTGGCGGGTGTTCCCAGGTTAACCACCAAAATCCCTGTTTTCATTGTATCTGTTTGTTTTTTTTGTGCAACTTTTTCAATTTTAATCCAAACATTAAAACCGGTACCATAACATTCACTCACCGGAAATTGTTGCCGGTAACTTTTCACAATCACCACCTGTGCCAACTTTAGGCTTTGTTGCGAAATAACTTAGCAGGTGAATGCCCCCCGCCGGTACAGATTTCGATTATTTTTAATACTCCCCTCTCCCTTCCCTGAAAAATTTGTATTTTGAACTGTTTTTCAATGCAATCAGAATAACCAGTGCGTAATAACAACTGTAATATGGTCATTAGAAAATACGGAATTTGGGCGGCTCTTATTTTACTGACAGCTTTGTCAGCCCTTTTTTCATGCAGCAATAACAACAAAATCAGTTTAACCGGGGGGCCGGAATTTGTTGTTCCCAATTTGGAAACAGCTCCGCTTTCGGCTTATATCGATTTTGAAACCAACCGGCAATACGACAGTGTGAGCTTACAGATTGAAGGCCTGAATCACCTGACTGACCTCCGGTACAGCCACAACGAAAAAGCACCGAATGGCTATTTACTGATGCTGATGAAGCCCGGAGTTGAGCACACCATCCGGCTGAAATTAAAAAACGAAAACGGCAACTGGTCTGGCGTTCTTTCTGAAGTAAGGTACACTCCCCCGAAATTGCCCGATGATGATAAACTGTTTCCGAAAATTGAGATATCAAAAAATGAAAACGGCAGTGGTCAGCAACTGACGTTGTTTAATCCCAGGCGCAGGGTGCCCCGAACGGTAGAAAATGAAAATGAGTTCAACGCCTCATTTGGCATGCTGACCATCGTAAATAACCATGGTGAGGTGCTGTGGTATTATCAAACCGATTCCCGGATCAGTGATTTCAACCTGCTTCCTAACGGTCATATTTCATACATTACCCAGGATTTCAGAATTGTGGAAATTGATTTTGGAGGTCATGTAATAAACGAATGGGTTGCCTCAGAACGCCCCCAGGGACCGGACAGCACAGCAATTCCGGTTAAAACTCCCACTTTTCATCACGATGTTGAGCTGTTACCAAACGGTAACCAACTTGTTTTAAGCACTGAAATCAGGAAGTTTGATAACTATTATACCAGCGAGCGCGATGAAGATGCACCGCGAAAAACGCAGGAGGTAGCAGGCGATGTGATTGTTGAATTTACACCCGAAGGTAAAATTGTGCACCAGTGGCATGCATTCGACCACCTGCCGGCCCGAAGAATCGGTTACGAAACATTCAGCAATTACTGGGTAAGAAGAGGATTTGATGCCATCGACTGGAGCCACGCCAATGCCATTGTTCCCCTGCCCGACGAAAATGCCTGCCTGGTAAATTTCCGGTATCAAAGCGCCATGGTCAAGGTGAACAAACAAAACGGTGAAATAGTATGGATTTTTGCAGAGCCTTCGGGATGGGGAGAAGAACTGAACGACAAACTGCTGAAGATTCCCGAAAGCGGATGGAACTGGCACCAGCATTCACCCAGCTTTACCTCAGAGGGCAATTTGCTGTTTTTTAACAACAACAACTATAAGGCACGTCCGTTTGATGAACCTGCAGCCATTGAA
Organism: Tangfeifania sp.; assembly: GCA_035269145.1. Taxonomy (GTDB): domain Bacteria; phylum Bacteroidota; class Bacteroidia; order Bacteroidales; family Prolixibacteraceae; genus Tangfeifania. The sequence continues at coordinate 2,818 of DATFJO010000629.1, forward strand.
GAGAGTCCCAGCTATGCCGTGGAATACAAAATTGACGAAGAAAACAGAACGGTGGAAAAAGTCTGGTCGACACTCGACGGCGAAGGAGAAAATGTTTACAGCATCGCCATGGGCCGTGTGAGTGAATTAAAAGAGAGCGGAAATATCCTGGTTTGCTACGGTGCATTGTTGTCTTCAGAATATTTTGATGAAATGACCTGGTGGAACCGGGCAGACTATCCGCAATGGACGATGGTGCGGGAATATACGCACACCGAGCCGGCGGAGATTGTGTGGGAAATGCGCCTGCAACCTTTGTTTGAAGACAGCAACATAAGCTGGACACTGTTTGGTGCCGAACGACTGAATTTTGACAATATCGATTACAATCACCTGAGAAATACTCAAGCTGATTAAACCAATAAAAAAGAATATTATGAAACTTCTGCTAAGCTTAATTCTTATCGCCTTTTTTCAATTCAACATCCTGGCACAGGATACCATGCTGTGTATGGGCCATCACTGGACCGAAGATGAAGCCAACCTGATGATGAAGCAGTTTGAATCGGAATGGAACGACCGTGAGTCATGGGAAGAACGTGCCGGCCAAATCAGGCAGGGAATCATCGAAGGCATGCAACTGGATAAAATGCCTGAAATTTCGGGGCAGTTCAATGCCATTGTCCGCGACCGGAAAGCGATGGACGGCTATTTTGTGGAGAACATTGCCATCGAGAGTTTCCCGGGGTTTTATGTTACCGGAAACCTCTACCTGCCGGCAACGGACCGGGAGAAATATGCAGCCATTTTAAGCCCTCACGGCCATTTGGCGAACAAACGCTTTACACATTATGTGCAAAAGCGTGGCGCTGTGCTGGCACGAATGGGCGCTATTGTATTTGCCTACGATATGGTGGGCTACGGCGAATGCGACCAGGTGAACCACCGCATGCCCATAGCCTTGCTGCTGCAAACCTGGAACAGTAAACGGGTGCTCGACTATCTGCTTTCGCGGCCTGATGTAGACCCCGGGCGAATTGGCATGACCGGCGGATCGGGTGGTGGAACCCAAACGTTTATATTAACTGCCATCGACGACCGGATAAAAGCCTCTGCGCCCGTGGTGCAGGTGTCGGCACACTTTTTTGGAGGCTGTGTTTGCGAAAGCGGAATGCCCGTTCATAAAAGCAAAAACCACCAGACCAATAACGTGGAGATTGCAGCGCTGTGTGCACCCCGCCCGCTGTTGCTAATATCCGACGGAAACGACTGGACACGCAACACCCCACGAATAGAGTTTCCGTACATTCAAAAAGTGTATGCATTGTACGATGCTGAACACAAGGCGGAAAATGTGCACCTGCCATTGGAAAAACACGATTACGGGTATTCAAAACGGGCGGCAGCCTACAACTTTTTTTCACACCACCTGAACCTCAGCAGCGGAAATGTGCCATACAACGAAGGATACAACGAAGATTTTGTTACTGTTTTACCTGCTGAACTGCTTAAAGTTTTCAGCGGGGAAAACCTTAGGCCGTCAGATTCATTGCAAGGCGATGATGCGGTAATGGATTACCTAAGGTTGCAATAACAAGAACTTTCAAAACTCCTGGTTTCGGGGAGCAGGTGCCCGCTTTATAATTATCAATGAAACAGTTTATTGAATACGACTAAAAATTGCGATAAAATTGCTGCCAATGGGCTTTGAGAGAAAAGAAACTGTGAACAATACCTTCCCCGAGGACCCGGGCTGCACAAAAACTGTGAACAATACCTTCCCCGAAGACCCGAGCTGCACAAAAACTGCGAACAATACCTTGCCCGGGCTCTCAGGGGGCCTCTATCAGTTAGTCAGTTAACTCTGTCTGGCGCGCTGCAGCCCTTTGTTTTCAACGGCTCTGCAAAATCTCATCCACTGCTAATGGTTTTTCACAAAAGATTATTATTTTTAAACACTGAATTAAACCAATAACATTTGAACACCCGGTCCAACATAACGCTGAAAAAAGGATTCCATCGAAATCAGAACATCGTCAGAATTGAATTTCCGTACGATCAAAAAGTAATTGATTTACAAATGCTGGCGCAGATTTGCAATCTGTGCCCCGTATGCAAAAGCACGGATTACAAATCCGCGCTAGCGAGGCTAATGAATTTTCACAAAAGATTATTACTTTTAAACACTGAATTAAACCAATAACATTTGAACACCCGGTCCAACATAACGCTGAAAAAAGGATTCCATCGAAATCAGAAC
>DATFJO010000630.1:0-4048 GCA_035269145.1 Tangfeifania sp.
AGATAAACTGGTTTTCCGAATTAAAAACAGCATTCACAAAAACAACGAAAAAATTGAAAAAGGGGGGCTTGGGCTAAAAAATATGCGAAAGCGGCTGGAGCTGATGTACGGATCTCGTTTTGAACCAAATAGAACAGAGAATGAAGATTATTTTGAAATCAATGTAAAAATCCCACTCAATGAAAATTAATTGTTTGGCTATCGACACGAACCGCTGGCACTGCAGCAGGGGGCCAGGGGGCCGGTTATATTCGGAAAATACCGTACCTGAAATTGCAGGCGGAATGCCACAGTGCTGTTGAAGCGCTTAAAATTCTGGAAAATCAAAACATCGACCTGCTATTTGTTGACATCAATATGCCCGATTTAAACGGGCTCGAATTTGTGAAATCGTTGGATAAAAAGCCGCTCGTAATTTTCACTACTGCACACAGCGAATATGCCATTGAAGGTTTTAAAGTGGAAGCCACCGATTATCTGCTCAAACCTTTTTCATTTGCCGAGTTTTCGAAAGCTACAACCAGGGCAAAAAAGCAGCTCGAACTGATAAAAACGCCACGGAAAAAGTGGAAAGCACCAACGATTTTCTGTTCATCAAATCGGAATATAAAATGGTACGCATCAACCTGAATGATATCCGTTACATTGAAGGAATGAAAGAGTATGTGCGCATTCATTTAACCAATCTAAAACCGGTAATGACATTGCTCAGCATGAAAGCGCTGGAAGCAAAACTTCCATCAGAGAAATTTATGCGGGTGCACCGCTCATACATCGTAAACCTCGGTAAGATTACCACCGTAGAACGTTTCCGAATTGTTTTTGACGACAAAATCCGGATTCCGGTTTCGGATAATTACAAAGAAGAATTCCACAATTTTATTGATAAAAATTTTATGGGATTGTAAGTTCTGTTCTTAGTCTGGATCTCACAAAACTGCTATATGAATAGCCTCATGAAATTGATTACCATCCATATTATCAATGTTTAAAAACATATCATTTGTTCGATTGTGTTTTTTCTTAAAAAAAATAAAGAAAGAATCTTAAATTTGCTTGCTGCTGCATTGAGCAGATATTATTTAAGAAAAACCAGGATTAAACTAATTATATGAACTTATGAATAATTTTGCATGGCGAAAGATTTTTTCGGTATTAACATTAGTGTTGGTATCTTCTTCGTCATACGCAATTGCTGCGACAAAATATAATAAAAGCAAATTAATGCATTTTCCTTCTGATACTTTTGGGTCAGAAGATGTTTTGTCAGATACTGAATTTAGCAAAGAATCATCTTCAGTACAGGAAGGAATTTCACGGCATTTTATAGCGCATGTTAAGAACAATGTGGCTACTGCCAGTTCCAAAAAAAATTCTATCTCAGGGGATTCAGAGTCGGGCAGCACTATCGAAAATCCTGTGTTAACTTTTAGTCACACCCGCAACTATTGCCATCAGAAATTTAATCTTACCATTTCAGCCAACCAGTCTGCCGAAATATTTTTTACCAGCGATTGCTCAACTCCAACGCGCGAAAACGGAACCAAATATACCGAACCAATTTTAATCGATTCAACAACAATAATAAAAGCGATTGCTTTTTCAGGGAGTGAGAATTCCGACGTGGTTACACATAGTTATTTTTTTACTTCCACTATTCAAAATCAGCCAAAAAATCCTGCAGGATATCCTGAGACCTGGGGAGGAGCAAAAACAATACCGGCCGATTATGAAATGGACCCGGACGTGATTAACGATTCGGCTTATTCTCATTTAATAACAGATGCATTTGAGTCAATTCCAACGTTATCATTAACTATGGAGACCGATGAGTGGTTCAATCATGAAACAGGTTTGTATGTTGGATATCCAAATTCAAATGAAACGAGGGAAAAGCCGGTAACTGCCGAATTTATTTTTAACAACGATGTTGAAGAAAGTTTTGCAGTTGAATGTGGCGTTCAGAATCAGGGAGGCACCAGCATTGTAAAGTGGAAATCGCCCAAACAATCGATGCGTTTGTTGTTTAAAGAAATTTACGGACCTACCCGGTTGAGGTATAAACTGTTCCCCGATTCTGAAATAAATTCGATAAATACATTGGTTGTTGACAACATGTTAAACGCCACCTGGATTCACCCATGGGATGACAAGCAACGATTGCACGCTATGTATTTAAGGGACCAACTAACCTCCGATTTATCAAATAAAATGGGACGTCTCAGTTTTCATGGTCGCTATTTTCATTTGTTTTTGAATGGTTTATACTGGGGTATTTGCGATTTGCATGAAAGACCCGATGATGCATTTCTTTCGGAATATTTGGATGCTGAACGTGAAGATTTTGACATTATAAAGCACAATCCGGAAAGAATTGTGTCTGGTTCAAACCAGTTGTATTTAGTGATGCTTCAGCGCGCGAGAATGGGTTTTTCAACCTACCAGGAAATTGAGGATTTTAAACGGTTTATTGATATTCCGGCATTTATCGATTACATGTTGCTAAATTTTTATTTGGGTAATTTCGACTGGGCTCACCAGAATTTTTATGCAGGAAGAGACCGAACTAAATCAAGCGGGTTTCGGTTTTATCCATGGGATTCTGAGCATGTGATGCGGTTTGCCGATGTTTATTACGATAACACAGGAAAAAATAACGAGGGCGGACCAACAGAAATTCACACACTGCTTAAAGAAAACGACGAGTACAGAATGATGTTTGCAGATGCAGTTTTCAAGCATCTTTTTAATGATGGGGAATTGACCCCGGTGAATTTTATGAAGAGTTTCCTGAAAAGGAAGAATGAAATTGAAGATGCCGTAATACTTGAATCGGCTCGCTGGGGAGATTACCGAAAGGATGTTTCGGGAATAACTTATACAAAAAACGAATACTGGATGCAGGAGGTAAACCGAATTGTGGAAGAATACATCCCGTTGAGAAGGGATATTGTTATCGAACAATTCAGAAAAAATAAAAACAATCTGTTTCCTGATTTTATGCCACCTCAAATTGAAGATACAATCAAAAAAAATGGCAGTTGGGAGATTGCTCTTATACCCCCGGAAGCCGTTTCCGGAGATATTTATTTTACGTTAGATGGTTCTGATCCAAGAGCAATTGGAGGAGGAATAAAAGGTACAAAATATTCCGATGAAATTATAATTAATAACACGACAAAAGTTAAGACAAGGTTCTATTCCGTTTCTGATAAGAGCTGGAGTGCATTAGCCGAAAAGCTGTATTTATTTGATGATGTGTATGGGGAGAATCTGGTCATTAATGAAATTATGTATCATCCTGAAGACGATTATCCTGAGTTTATTGAGATAATGAACTTTGGAACCGGCCCGGTTAATTTGAACGGTTTCCGGTTAACAGGAGGAATTAATTATCTTTTTGAAACCGGGGGCAGCATTGAACCCAGCGCAGGCGTTGTTCTCACAAATGATGTTGCTTTGTTTAGAAACACATACAAATTCAGCGCATTTGGACAGTATCAAAAAAGATTAAGTAACAGTGGAGAAACCATAATATTGAGGAATGAATTTAATCAACTGATTGATTCGGTAAGTTATTCCGATACAATTCCATGGCCGGTTGAAGCCGACGGCGACGGATATTCACTGGAACTAATTAATGGAGATTTGGACAATTCCCTCGCATCAAACTGGCGAAAATCAGAAAAGAATTTTGGCTCGCCTTACAATATGAATACACTGGCGGACATAGAAACCAGTATTTACCCGAATCCGTTTCAAAATGAAATAACCATTAATCTGCAGAGTATTAGTCTGTCGCAGGAAACTTTTCAGGTGGAAGTTTTTAATCAAACAGGCAGTAAATTAAAAACAGTTTCGGTAGATAGCTATAATTCAAGAATTCATATTCCGATGAAAAACTTAAACGCTGGCATATATTTTCTGCGGTTAATACCAGATAGTGAAAAGAATTTTAAACCAGAGGTTTTTAAAGTAATTAAACTGAAATAATTTTTATAGAAGTGGTTAATTGATTCATCACATTTTTTGAAATGACGTAGTAGAA
>DATFJO010000631.1:0-2955 GCA_035269145.1 Tangfeifania sp.
GTGGTTTGCCTGGTTCAAACGGAAAGAAGACACAGAGCTGAAACAAACCGGCTGGTGGTTTGCACTTGGAAATATTGCCAACGGTTTATGGATTGCAGCCTGGCTCAACGAGCAAATGGGGCTCTCTGTTTTGCTGATACTGGTTTTGCTTTTTTCGCTCATCATGCTGACCATCAGGCTGCGGCTGGAAATATGGGACGCGCCTGTGCGGATAATTGCCTTTGTGTGGTGGCCCGTCTGCATCTACCTGGGGTGGATTATTGTTGCCTCTGTGGCTAATATTTCGGTATTCCTGGTAAGTACTGGCTGGCAGGGCGGATTTATTTCAGCAAAAATCTGGACAATTATTATGATTGGTATCGCTACTGTAATTTATCTTATTCTGATAAAAACCCGGAACATGCGCGAAGCCGCCGTAGTTGGGATTTGGGCGCTGGCAGCCATTGCCGTAAAACAATGGCAAGTCAATCCGGAAATTGTTATAGCAGCGCTTGCAGCATCTGCCATTTTGTTTGTTGCCATTTCGGTTCACGGTTTCAAGAACAGAAAAACATCACCTTTTGAAAAATTGAAGCGCGGAGAAATTTAACGATTTTCGTGGCTTATTCATTTTGCCACTCACATAGTGATGCCTTCGGCGCAAGTCACTAAAACACAAAATTTCGCAAAAAAATTTCCCCTGAAATTTAGAAATCATTCCCGTTTCCACGGTAAAATAAACAAATACTTAAAATATTTATTTCTTTCACGCAACCAATTCCAGTCTGCCAGCATCTACCTTTCAATAACTAAAATCTCAGCGCTATGAAATCTTTTTACGCTTCCTCAAAAATGAAAACAGTTCTCTTCTTTGTTTTCGCATTATTTTTCACCATCAATCTTCAGGCACAAGAAGAACCAAACGCAGAAGACAAAACACTGTCGCCCTTCTTTTTTGTAAAAAGCACAGATGACAGCGTAGATCAGCTTCCGTTGAAATCGACGACTGCTGAAGTAAATATCAGCGGTGTGATGGCAGATGTAACAGTTCGCCAAACTTACTGCAACACCGGCCAGGTGCCGCTGGAGGCCATTTACGTTTTCCCTGCATCGACGAAAGCGGCGGTTTACGCGATGCAAATGGAAATTGGCGACCGCATTCTTGTTGCAGAAATCAGGGAAGCGGAGCAGGCCCGCGAAGAATACGAAGAGGCGAAAGAAGAAGGAAAAACTACGTCGTTGCTCGAACAACAGCGACCGAATGTCTTCCAGATAAATGTGGCGAATATTATGCCCGGCGATACCATCAATGTAGAAATGAAATATGTGGAGCTGATAACTCCCACCGATGGAATTTATGAATTTGTATATCCCACGGTTGTTGGTCCGCGCTATGCCGAAATCTCGGCCGAAGAAGACAGCTCCTGGGTTGAAATTCCTTATACTCATGAAGGAGAGGCACCGCTGTACGATTTCGATATCGATGTGAATTTGAATGCCGGCATGAAAATCCAGTCGGTTGAATCTCCGTCGCATGAGACGCTGGAAATCGATTTTCCCTCACAAAATTCCGCAACCTGTTCGCTTCCTGAAGAGGCGAAAAAAACGGGAAACAAAGATTTTGTGCTGAATTATCGGCTTTCTTCCGATCAGTTGGAATCAGGGATGTTGCTTTACGAAGGGGAAGATGAAAACTTCTTCCTGACGATGGTGCAGCCTCCCCGACAGGTTTATGAAAATGAAATCCCGCCACGTGAATATGTTTTTATTATGGATGTTTCAGGCTCGATGAACGGATTTCCCATCAGCATTTCAAAAACAGTGCTTACTGATTTGATTTCGAACCTGAAACCTACCGACAAATTTAATGTGATGTGTTTTGCAGGTGGTTCGCAGGTGCTGTCGGAAACTTCGCTCAATGCCAGCCAGGAAAACATCGACAAAGCACTGGATATGATAAGCAACAAGCAAGGCAGCGGCGGAACCAATATGCTGGCAGCGCTGAAAAAGGCTTTTGCTCTGAAAGGAACGGAAGATTATTCGCGCACTTTTGTGATAGTTACCGACGGTTATGTGACCATTGAAAAAGAAGCTTTCACGCTCATTCGCAACAGTTTGTCGGAGGCCAATGTTTTTGCTTTCGGAATCGGGAGTTCGGTGAACCGCTACCTGATTGAAGGCCTTGCCCGCGTGGGAATGGGCGAACCATTTGTGATTCTCAACCAGGAGGAAGCGCCTGAAAAAGCCGAAAAATTCCGGAAATATATCCAGTCGCCTGTTCTTACAAACATCGATGTCAATTTCAATAATTTCCAGTTAAACAGCGTGGAACCACCAACTGTGCCCGATGTTTTTGCAGAACGTCCCATCCTGATTTTTGGCAAGTGGGAAGGAACACCGCAGGGTTCATTCGAAATCAGTGGGTTATCAGGAAATCACGATTTTCATCAAAAATTGTATGTGAATAATTATCTGCCGTCAGAACAAAATTCAGCGCTTAAATATTTGTGGGCGCGCCATGTAATTCAGCGGCTCGACGATTACGGTCAGCTCAACCAATTCGGCGAACAGGATGAAGCAGTGAAAGAAGAAATCATCGAACTCGGACTGAAATACAACCTGCTCACACGTTACACTTCTTTTATAGCCATCGATTCGCTCATTCGCAATACAGGAGATTCAACTGCCACAGTTACACAACCATTACCGCTTCCTGCAGGAGTGAGTGATTTAGCTGTGGGTGGATATGCAGGAGGCAGCAACACTGCTGCTTTATATTCAGCAGATGCTTTTAAAAGATTTGGTGGTGAACAGCAAGTGGCTGAAAACAAATCAACCATAGACCAGGTTTATCCGAATCCTGCTTCTGAAAAATTCAAAGTCTGGCTCAGTATCCAGGAAGCAGATAAAGAAAGCAGAATTGCGCTGCTTTTGATTGACAATCTTGGTCATAAGCTTGATGAAGTTGAAGTGCAT
>DATFJO010000632.1:0-4762 GCA_035269145.1 Tangfeifania sp.
ATCTACGTTGAATGTAATGTGCTGAGATATAGATTTATTGAATTAGGCGTTTAACAGATTCAAACACAAATGTGGCTAAAGCCTTATTCAACAGAAAATTATAGGATCCGTCTGCTAAAGCAGACGGCAATAAATAACCAACAAAATTGGAATTTATGTATAAATTGCCGTTCACTTTAGTGAACGGATTTGTGGAATACAGATGTTTACGGGGTTTTAACCCCATTCTTAAATTATCAAACATATTTACAAAGTGCCTAATTCAATAGATTTAAATTTAATTGTGCTTCAGTTTAATTTGCCACTAAGGCTTTGTTAAGGAATAAGTTGGACAGAGCAGGTGAAGTAATTTTGTGCGATAACAAGGCAAAAAACACAGGCATAGCTAAAGCTACGGCGAGGCTTTTTAACGCAGTTAGCGTGCAAAAGAACAAGTCTGAATGGTCAAGTTATTTCGTATCAAAGCCTAAGTCAATAAAAAAGAAAGAATTCACAAAAAAGGTAATTGGTCTCATCTGAATTTGTTTCAAACGACTTCATTGGTTTGGATAATCTAAGAAAAGTGGAAATATCTTAATAGCTGTACCCTGAAATTTCCTCTTCGTTTGTTTCCAGCCCCAGCGCCAGCACAATCCGGTTAACGAAATTAAAGTAGGCTACAACCATTGTGGCATCGAGAATTCCGTTGTCGGAGATGCCGATTTTCTTCACCGGAGCTAAATATTTTTCATTTCTGTATGCCTCGGGATTCACGGTTAAAAGGTTGGCAAAGCTGCATAAAACCAATTCACGCTTAGTGAGGTCTGCCGTTTCAAAATCGGTGCGGAGCCGGTTGATTTTTTCATCGTTTTTCCAGTAATGATTGAGTGCCTGTGAATGGTGCATTTTGCAGTATTCGCAGCCGTTGGCTGCTGAAACAACCACTGCCATCATTTCGCGCTCGGCCCGCGAAAGTTCCGATTTTGTAAACATGATTTCCATGTACAAATCCATGTGGGCCACAATGCTTTCGGGCCGCAAACTTTGAATTTTATGTACATCGGCCAGTTTGCCGCGTTTTTTTACCAGGTCGTCGTAAATCTCTTTTAACCTGCCGGTGGCTTCTTCGTGTTGTATAACTTTTATGCGGTTCATAATTTTTCGGACTAATTTTTTATTTACTGTTTTGGGTTTTCCAGTTCCAGTTTAATTTGTTTCTCTAATTTTTCCGTGTCGGTTACTTCAGGTGGTGTTTCCTGAAAGTGTTTTTGAATTTCATTTTCAATGATTTCGCTTTGCTTTTCGTACAATGTGCAGGCATCACACATCATGGTGTGCATTTTAAGTTGAATTTTTTCTTTTAAAGAAAGTTCAATGTGAAATCTTTTTTCAATCAGTTCCGTGGCTTTTAAACAGGAAAGGAACAGATGGTGCATTATTTTATTTGCCATAGCGTCTTATTTATACCATTTATTTTCTATACAATCTCTTAACTGAAGTTTGGCTCTGTGTATGATTTGCCAGTAATTTGACGGTGTGATGTCCAGTTCCTGACATATTTCTTCGCCACTTTTTTCTGTGAGGTATTTTAATTTGACACAAATATTCCAGTTTTCGGGCAAGGCATCCAGGCAATCCTTTAAAATTTGTGTGAATTCGTGGTTGTCAAGCAAGTGTCCTTCTTCCTCTTCCGGCCAGTGTTTAGGTTTCCGGCTGTCCTTCCAACTGTTGTCTTCATCGAAAAATGTTGAAAAATGCTGGCTTTCAAATTGTACGTGCTGGTGAATTCTTTTTCGGTAGTGGTCGATTATCTTGTTGTTCAATATACTGAACAGCCACGTTTTGGGTGAGCTGTTTCCTTTAAATGAATTGATTTTCTCTGCTGCTGCAAGAAATGTGTCCTGTACCAAATCTGCTGCAAGTTCCCTGTCAGAAACCTTGTGCAACGCCCACGAAAAAAGTTCTCTCGTGTGCCTGTTAATCCAATCCGGCAAGTCATTGTTTGTTTTAATCATTTTAATTCAATCTATCAGGAGAGTTCCTAAAACCTGTTCAAAACTAACAATAATTATTTTCAGGGCCATCACCCTTTTTAATCTGCGGTTTTTTTTTGCAGTGTAAACAAAATGTTTTTAGGATGTAGAATTGAACGTAAAAAGATGATGTACGGGGGTGCTATCCCGAAATACTTTTAATAAACTGAATCGATCGCTGGTTAAAAATTTCCGGTTGGTCGATATTACAAACATGGCCGCTGTTATCAATCACTTCCAGCTTTGAATTCAGGTGTTTTTTTACCAGGTTATTCACCATGGGCAGAAACATGTGGTCGCGTTCGCCCATCAGGTACAACACCGGTGCCGAAGCTTCTTTTACGAGGTATTCCTGAAGGTCTTTTTTTATTTCGGTCGACATTCTGAGCCATTTCATGAATTCACGTTCTCCCAGCCTCATTGCCTCTTTAATAAACAACTTGCGTGATTGAGTATGTTTTTTCGAGGGGATTAAAATCCATGCATTCAGCCTGTAAAGCCACATGTAGGGCAGAATGGAGTTCAGTAATTTGGCAACCGAAACCAGTGCGTTTATTTTTGAATTGAACTGGGTAACTGCGCCGCCCAGAATAATGGATTCGGCCCGGCCGGGGGCCAGCCTGTCGATGGCACGGATAACAATGCACCCAAGTGAAATGCCTACAAAATGGGCCTTTTCAATTTCGAGGTGATTCATGGTGTGAATCACATCTAAGGCAATTTCGTCGAATTTATATTTTTCTTCCTGAGAATAATGCTTTTTTGATTTTCCATGGCCGCGCAAATCGACGAGCAGCACATTGAAATGCTTTTTGAATTCACGCAACTGCCTGAACCAAACGGCGTTGCTTCCGCCTGCTCCGTGAACGAAAACAACCCATGTTTTGGAATTCGAATGTTTATATGTTTTGTGATACAGCATTTATGTGGTATTTAAAACTCTAAACCGAACAAAATGTTGATGCGAATTAATAAAAAATGCATCAAAGATTTTGTTTTTTTTTATTCGAATGAATTCAATCAATTACCTTGCCATTTCTGTAAAGCCTGATGTTTCGAAAACCGGAAATAAATAATGCTTTTTAAATATCCGAATAATTAGTGGGATGTAATAGCCAAATATCGGAATGCGAAACCGTGTTATTGTATTCTTCCATCCCCGATAATTTTTTCCATTCAGGATGTTTCCGAAATGTATTCCAGTGTTCGTCATGCGATTTCATGTCAGAAAAAGTGGTCATGTACATCAGGTTGGGCATAGCACTTCCTGAAATTACTTCGGCGAAAAATACAGGTTGAAATTCCAGTTTTCGGAACAGTTCCACTTCACCTCCTTCGTTAAACATTTCCACCTTTTTCCGGTATTTTTTTTCGGTTGGTCCTTCGTAGCTGCGCAGCTCGTAAATACGTTCCGAAGCGGGTGTTGAATGATCAGGCACTGCATATCCGGGCATTTCGCTGAATGCTTTTAATACCATCGATTCCATACGCTGATAAGGCGGATTGTTCCATGACGCATCGATAAATTCTTTTCCGTCCGATAAATAGGTTTTGTCTTTCAGAAGTTCGATATCAATTTTGTCCAGTTGATTTATATTTCGCAGAGGTATAAACACAAATATCTTTTTACCTGCTGATTCGTCACTTTCAATGGGTTTGAAAACCCCAACATCTTTAATTCCTGCCCTGTGCAGTGCCGGCAAATAAGCATTTTCAAGGTAATTATCCATATATGTTTCCTGCCCGGAATTTTCGATACTGTAAACTTTTAATTGATAAAAGTCCTGGGCTGAAGCTGTTGTGCCAATAATAAGCGCTAAAAAAACAAAAGCTTGATATAAAGCTTTTTTCGCTAATTTTTCTAAAAATTTCATAATCCGATTATTAGATAAATTTGTTTTTAAAAGAGGTGGCAAGATATTAAAATTTTCAATTCCCTTTGTTACCTGATCGATTGGGTCGGTAATTTTCGGCTGTAAATGATTCAAGCAGAAATCTGAGATTTTTTTATCGATTCAGGCTTTTTTACTCATTCCACACCTTTACCAGCTCTTGAAAACATTCTGCCGAACGGTCGGGATTCTCCGGATCGCCGGTTCCCTTGTAAGTTTCCATAAAGCTTTTGGCCGGGCCCCAAACGGTTTGCAGCATTCCGCGGTAGCGTGGTTTCATTTCTTCGGTGGCGCCATCGATAAAGGTGCGCATCATTTTTTCCTGCTGAACTGCCAGTTCTCCGTTTCGCCAGGGGCAGGTGAGCACCTGCAGTCCTTTTGCTGCAAAAAGTACGGCAGTAGGGTCGGGGCGTTCGTAGTGCCAGTCGCAGATTACCACGTCTTTCGGAATCATGTCGATGGCGCGGTGGGTGTTGTTGTAACTGCCTTCCCACAAACCGATGCCCGTGGTTTTTCCGTCGATGAGGCGGTCGCCCCACATCCAGAGCTCGGTGTTGGTTTTTGCCAGGTGATTGCGGATTTTGGTGACTTCGCCGGCAAAAAGTTCTGCTTTGTCACGACCGTAGCAGCGCGGGCACTGCTCGTGGCCAATGTAAAACACCTCGTCGAGACCTGCATGAAAAGCATCGGTTTCAAATGCCTCAATAATTTCATCCACCACATCGAACACCACATCGTGTACTTCCGGGTGGCGCGGGCAGTAACTTTTGCAGTACAAGCCGTCTTCGTTTGGCCATTCGTAGGTTCCGGGCGCCGGCAACTCGATGTCCGGCGTTTCATCAAATTCGGGATACACTG
>DATFJO010000633.1:0-4672 GCA_035269145.1 Tangfeifania sp.
TTTGTTGGCAGGAGCATCTTCAACAATGGCCAGGTAATACCGGCTTCCATTTCTTAACGGCCGCTTTTGGTTTAAAAATTCTTCTTCCATCTGCTGAATTTGAAAATTATCGAGTATGACATTGCTCAGATAAAAGAGTGATAATTCATGGAAATCATATTGCGTTGAAATATTCATTTCATTATGTATTTTCTTTATCTCCGGTAACCGCTTGCATATACTGTCAGCAATTTCATTAGCCACTTTTTGGGCTTTATCTTCCAATAAAATTCCTCGTTCTAATGTGAGTACTCCAAGGGCCGGTTGGTAATCATCTCCCTTTTTTGTAAGCAATTTATTTTCAATAAGGGCATTGATATTTTTCTCAGTTGTTTCGGGACTCCATTTCAATGTATTTTCAATTTCAGATAGCGGAATGTTGTAATGCAGCGCAGTCAGGAATTGAGCAAGACTGTCTTTATTGATATCGATTTTAGGACCTTGATACCCGGATATTTGGTAAACCTTAAGCGAGGCGTCAAGAATATTTTCTACTGTTCTGTTGTTTTTAAAAGAATAGCTTGCCAAAATAGTAGCAGCAAGTACGGTAATTAAAGTCTTCATACACTAATTCGGTTTTTTATTAAAAGTTATGTGTTATTGACGCTGTTCTGTTTCGGTCGTTACAAGAAATATATTTAAAATTGTATTTTTTTGTGTATAAGTTTTTGTAATTCAGTAAAATAAACGCAAGGTGTACTTCAACAAGAAAAGGTTTTCTATTGTATTTTAAATTTTAAGAGAAGGGATTTTCGCTGTATCCGATATAGATTTTATCGAATTTTGGGGAGTAAAGTGCATAAACGAGGTACATTCTGAGAGATTAAGTGGGACAGGGCAGATTTCCGCCGGCTGGCGGATTAAACCGATTGAATTGACGATATTCATTCCAATGTCTGTGAGACATTAAAAATTATTCAAATTTAATTTTTTGTGGGTTGTACTGGATTCGAACCAGTGACCCCTACCCTGTCAAGGTAATGCTCTAAACCAACTGAGCTAACAACCCAAATTCCTCATGCAAAAATAGAAAAACAAGTTCAGCAAAAAGGTGCTGAACTTGTTTTTTTATTTTCAGATGAAAAATTTCAGTATAAAAAGTGCCGCTAAAATTATCATGACTACCGATATATCCCTGAATTTTCCGGTCAAAATTTTCAGGAATACATACGAAAGCATTCCGAAAACAATTCCCTCCGCAATGCTGTAAGTAAGTGGCATCATAATGATGGTTACAAACGCGGGTATGGCTTCGGTAAAATCGTCGAAATTGATTTTAAGAATAGGCGACATCATAAAAAATCCAACCAAAACCAGCGCGGCTGCCGTTGCTGCGGGAGGCACCATGGTAAACAGCGGTGCAAAAAACAATGCCACCAAAAACAATCCCGCAGTGGTCAGCGAAGTTAATCCTGTTTTTCCACCTTCGGCCACTCCCGAGGCACTTTCAACATAAGTAGTAACGGTGCTGGTTCCGAAAATAGCTCCCAGTGTTGTTCCGATTGAATCCGCAAAAAGAGCCTGCTTTGCGCGTGGCACTTTTCCATCTTTGGTAAGCATACCTGCTTTGTCGGATACCCCAACCAGGGTGCCCACAGTATCGAACATGTCTACAAAAAGAAATGTGAACAGCACAATTAGCATGTCCATGGTAAAAATTTGCGAAAAATCGAACTGGAAGAAAATAGGCGAGAGTGATGGTGGTGCGTCAACCAGGTTTCCCTCGGGTATTTGGGTAACACCAAACGGAATTCCGGCAACTGTTGCGGTAAAAATACCAATCAACAGCGCTCCTTTCACCTTCAGCGCAAGCAGAACTGCAGTAAGTACAATTCCTCCCAATGCAACCAACACAGCAGGTGAGCCCATATCTCCCAGACCAACAAGCGTTGCGTCATTATTAATAACCACTCCGGCATTTTGCAAGCCTATAAACGCGATGAATAACCCAATACCAGCCGAAACTGCATGTTTTAACGACAACGGAATGGCGTTAACAATCAGCTCGCGGATATTGAATGCAGTTAGAATCAGGAAAATAATACCTTCGATAAAAACTGCTGTAAGCGCAAACTGCCAGGTGTATCCCATTCCCAGTACTACGGTAAATGCAAAAAATGCATTGAGCCCCATTCCCGGTGCAAGTGCAAACGGCAGTCGGGCAACCAGCGCCATTACCAGTGTTGCTGCCATTGCCGATAGGGCAGTGGCAGTAAATAGCGCATTTTTGTCCATTCCGGTGGCGCTCAGAATATCCGGGTTTACGGCCAGAATATAGGCCATGGTCATAAATGTGGTTAATCCGGCAAGGATTTCCGTTTTTACGGAGGTCTGATTTTCTTTTAATTTAAAAAACCGGTTCAGCATAATAATTTATTTTAGAAGGTGACTTTTGCTCCGATGGTTGGCATTATCTCAAATCCTTTTGCAACAAAATTACTGCTCAATTCAATTTCAGTCCCTAAAGAGAAGTTTTTGTTAAAATTGTACCAAAGCTGTGGTTCAGAAAGAAATCTGAAATCGGTTCCCCAAAACATCTCTTCTTTCCAGAAATCCGCAAAACCGGCAAAGGTTAATTTGTTTTCCAGCATTTGAATGGTCCAGACCCCGGTTAGCTGGAATGAAGCATCTTCTTTCCCCTGAATGTATTTGTAATTGGTTTGAAACGTAAAAATTTTTGAAAAATCGGCCGATGCCCAGGTGCGCTCAAGCCCCGCAATATAAACGTTTTCAATCGGGATGAAGGGTGAGTTGTCGCCATCCAGTTTTAAAATACCGCCATTGAATTCAACTCTCGGCATAATTTTTTGCGTCTCATTCCATTTAAAAGCCCGTGCAATTTCCCAGTAGGCCAGAGAAATTCCGTTGTCAATACCCCGTGTGTCGGCGCTGTAATCCATGTCGATAAAGAAGAACGTACTACCCCAACTGTCGGGTTTAAACATTTCAACTGTTGTGGTGAAAAACTTCCTTCCTTCCCCCAAATCGTAATGCAACTGAATATTTTGTGCATTTGTGGTAAACACTGTCGCTGCAAAAGCGAGAACAAGTAAAATTCTTTTCATTATTCAAAATGGTTAGATTTAAATGTCGCAAAAATAAATAAATTCTTGATTTATAAAACCATATAAATACCTGTGAGTATTTAATTTGACTGTTTTTTTCTTTTTCAGAAATTGTCTGTTAAATGGTAAAAAAAAAGAAACCCCGGCAAAGGACTGCCGGGGCTATTTTTTCATCGGGAAGATAAAAAAAATATGGGTCATCTATAAATAGATTCGGTAAATCTACAAAAGGTAACCCCATTTTCAAAACTTTTTTTAAAAATCGTTCAGCGCTTCATTCAAAAATGCATTCACCTTATGCAGTTCCCGATAAGCATTGACGCAAGTTTCAACATATTTCCCACTTAATAAAATTTCTTTTTTCACGGGTGAAGAAAATGCGAACGATTTATACCGCAAAAGATCAATGTATGGGTGGTTTTTATCAACTCCCCGGGGTGCTGTTTTTAATTTATGGTCCATCATTTCGGGAAAGAAAGCTTTAAAGTTGGGATCGTTTATAATGGCAAGGAATTCATCCGGATGTTCTTCAATGTGATTTCTGATGGCTTTTAACGGCCCTGCCTGGGGCATATAAATTCCGCCTCCAATAAAACTTCCCCCAGGTTCAATGTGGAAATAATAACCGGCATTTTCACTTTTCCGGCCTCCTTTGGCAATAAAACTGCCAAAATTTGTTTTGTAGGGGCGCTTGTCTTTTGAAAATCGAACGTCCCTGAAAATTCTGAATATGCAATCTTTCGGACTCATGAGAGGAATTTCGGAGTCGAATTTTCGTATTTCGTTTATAAAAATATCCGTTAGAAACAATATTTTCTCACGGCTTTCCTCGTATCTTTTTCGGTTTTCATTGAACCATTCCCGGTTGTTGTTTTCAGAAAGTTCCTGAAGAAACTGAAGTACTTGTTCCATTCTTTCGTTTAATTTGCGTTATTTTTACGGTAAAGTAAGCATTTTTACAAAAACAGCGTATAGATGGAAAAGTTTGCCCTGATTGTTGCCGGAGGAAGCGGCACCCGTATGAAAGGAAAATTGCCCAAACAGTTTTTGGAACTCAATGGAAAACCTGTGCTCATGCATACTTTTGAAGCTTTTTTAAGATATGATTCCGAAATCAATTTTGTACTGGTTTTACCTGAGGTTCAGCTTTTAAACTGGAAGAAACTGTGTGTAAAATACGATTTTAATATTACGCATTCCGTGGTTTCCGGTGGTGAAACCCGCTTTCAGTCAGTTAAAAACGGACTTTCAGAAATTAAAGAAGATGGAATTGTGTTTATTCACGATGGTGTGCGGCCATTGGTTTCTGTTCAAACACTTGAGTACTGCGGCAAAACTGCCATTGAAAAGGGCAACGCGCTGCCTGTGATTTCCCCTTCCGAATCAGTTCGTGAACTTTTAAATGGAAATAGTCGCGCTGTAGACCGTAATCGTTATTTCCTTGTTCAAACACCGCAAACTTTTAAGATTTCAGTTATTAAGGAGGCTTACGAACAGGCTTACCAGGAGGAATTTACCGATGACGCTTCGGTGCTCGAAAACACCGGGGTTAAAATTCATTTGGTCGA
>DATFJO010000634.1:0-2255 GCA_035269145.1 Tangfeifania sp.
TCAGGCGCTGGAAGAGACCAGCAGGAGGGGAATCAATAACGGCGCGCATTTAATTCTTGGGTTGCCCGGAGAAAGGCGTGAAGACTGGCTGAACCAGGCCAGGGTCATCTCCGAATTACCCGTAAAAAACCTGAAACTGCATCAGTTGCAAATTCATAAAGGAACGGTTATGGAAAAACAATTCCGTGAAAATCCGGATCAGTTTCACCTTTTCAGCGTTGAAGAATACGTAGAATTGATAGTAGATTACCTCGAACTGCTCAACCCTAAAATTATAGTAGAACGCTTTATCAGCCAGGCGCCACCCGAACTGCTGATTGCACCGAAGTGGGGATTGAAAAATTTTGAGTTTGTAGGCAAAGTGGAAAAACGCCTGAAAGAAAGGGATACGTGGCAGGGGCGACTTTTCCAACCGGATTCTTCAGCAACAACCGATTAACTCTCCCTCACTTCCCTTATCAAATCTTCAAGGTAAATTCCGTCTTCCATTATTTTGCTTTTCCAATCGGCATTTAACCTGTCAAGAATAAATGCCTGCGCAGCCCCGCTGCTGTAAAAACGATTGTCGCCACCGTGCTTGCCCAGTCGCGAAAGCCGGTCTTTTTGCTCCATCTGCCAGTAAGCATTTTTTGTTTTGAATTTATAGGGAATATTTTCCTTTTCGGCGGCTAAAATATAGCTCCGGTACTCTACATATTTTGCCATTCCTTCCAGCCATTCCAGCTTTTTCTCTGCTGAAATATGATTGGCGCCCAATGCATTGGAAGTTCTCCGGTTTTCACGCACCAGCAAAAAACTGTCGACCACCGCCAAAAAACGCTGTTCATCTTCAGTTTTAACCGCTTCGAATAACAACTGTCCCTCTTTGTTCCAGTCATTTATAAAGCTTTCATCGTAATAAGGATAACTTTCCAAATCGGTATATGTATTCCCGGCTTCCAAAAATTTTGATTCATTCTTAATGGCCTGAAACGCATGGAACATCTCATGAAAAGTTCCGGAAATGTGCATTCCGTCGGATACCTTAAAAACAAAAAACGGAAACACATAACTGATGACCGTCGGAACTTCTTTCCGAATCCCTAAAAACAGGGACCGGTTCATCTGGTCTTTTGTGCCCAGACTGCCTACCCACTCTCCGTCTACATTCACAGCAAATGCCTGTGGATTAACGGCTTCACGCCTGTAAATTTCACCATTCCACGAGTCGATTCCATCGATTAAAACCCATTCATCTCCCGGTTCATGGTATTTAAAAAGAAACTCGTAAGCATCGTTAAAAACAATAAACGGAATATCAGTCAGAGATAATTGGGGCCAGATGTTCTCACCTTCAGTTTGTTTAAAATCATACACAAATTTTATTTCCTGAAACTCTTCACTGGCCAGATTCGCCTGACTTTCGGGCGCTTTGTAGATTTGAGAAAGTATAAGATTGTAAACCGCCAGCGAAATAATAACAACCAAAATAAACAGGCCAAAATATTTAAAAAACTTCTTCATGGATTTTTGATTTAGTCTTTTATTGGTGAAAAAACACTGAATAGAATTACAGTTGACCAGTTATTTTTATTTATCCAACCATTTTTTAAAATCGGGAGAGCGGTCGATGCTAACCACAGTTTTGGTTGCGTCGTCGGCCGGTGGGTTGAGTTTAATTTTGTCGCGACTTCGCGACCAGGTGTCTTTTTGGAAAGGTCACATAGCAACCCGTATTTCTTGCTTCTAATTTGCAACGGCCTGATTATAAATGTTTTGGCTGTTTTTTAACAATGAGTTGGAATTTAGGTATTTTGTTGAACAATTGGCACACTCAATAAATTTTAAGGATTGGCCCTTGTTGCTTCCTCCCAATTGTCTGTTCTGAATGAGGGTGCAGGTAACAAATTTGTATCAAAAAGAGTTCCTTTCACCCAGTTTCGCCAGGCATATCGCACTGCCACCGGATTCGGAACATCGCTGCTTTTCACAAGCACCTGGCTCCGATTGATAATTTCGGCACTGGCCGGATAAAACACTTTATCTGCGCCGGCTATCTCAAAATCTTCCAAATCATTGTAAGAATAGAGTCCTGTTTCAGCATTTTTAAAATTCAAAACAATCCCGTCGTCTTTTCTTTCAAGCGACTCATAAACCGGAGAAGCATTATCGACGGTTTTAAAACCGTAAGTTTGATTGAGCGCGTTAAACAATAACCTGTCGGCCACCTCTTTCTTTTCCGGGGGATGAATGCTGCGCTCTTTTCCAATGTCCAT
>DATFJO010000635.1:0-2299 GCA_035269145.1 Tangfeifania sp.
ACGTGCATATTTTACAATATCAGAAAAACCCAGCGAACTTCCATTTTGGGTTTGCTGTGCCCCGCCGTAAATTTTCACTCCGTGATTTTTCATCAGGCCCGGAAGGTAAACTACTGAGTTCCCTCCTACTAAAGTTCCCGGATTTAGTGAACCCGCAGGTGCATGCCGGTAAACGGCATTAAAAACCATGCCAAAATCCGGGTACATATCCTGGTAACTCCTGTTCATTAACTGATGGTAATAAAGCCGGTAACTCAATGAATGAAAATCGCCATCGTTAAAATTTTCAGGAGTGTTTGAATGACGTTTGTAGTTGGTATAATCGTATTGAATTTCTGGTTGTAAAAGGCGGTTGAATATTCCTTTTCTGAAATTAAGAGGAAGCCTGACATCTGCGCTTCCGCGGAATTCGCCCCATGTAAAGCGTTTAAGCGTGGTGTCAATTCCGGTAACTTGTCCCCGGTTATCGCGGATATGCCGCAATTCATAATATTCTGAAGCCCGTTTGCCGGTACTGAATTCAAAATTAAACACCGGGTACCATCCCATATATTTGTAGCTGGCATGAATATCACCGGTTTCTTCAGTTAAATCCCATTTATAACCCAATACTATTTCTGCTGTGCCCAATTTATTCTGCGACATCAGGCTGACTCCCGGGCTGATTTCATAAGCAGAAGCATCGATAAACAAAGGAGCCCAGCTATGAAAGTTCAGCAGATGAGCCGGCTTGCTGTATTTTTCCGATTCATAAGTTAATGAATCGGTATCTGAAAAATCAGGAATTCCCAATTCCTGCTGCGATAAAGCATTTGCCAGTTCATAATTTGCCGGCTGAACCTGGTTGAGCGGAACTACTTTTTTATTGTCAGACGGAATTCGAATCAGTCTGAATCCATCTGCAGTATAATCACTCAAAACAATGTCAGAACCATCGGGCGAAATGGCTGGATGTTCCACACCAAAGCGAGGCTCATAAACCTGTTCAACCATTTTTGTTTGAAAATCCAGACGGTACAAACTGTTTTTTCCTGAATACGAACTGATAAAATAAATATAGCGGCCTGATAAACGCAGGTGTTTTATATCGCCCAATTCCTTTTTTAATAAAATTTCCGCTTCTCCATTTTTGAAATCAATTGTTGCAAGCCGTTTACCTTCTTTGCCAAGAATAATTGCTGCAACTTCATTCTCATTTATCCAAATTGGAGAAAAGAAATAATTATTTTCCGGAGTTTGAAACCGGTCAATTAAATTTCCTTCGGGAACACTGTAAACCGATAAGTAATAATTATTTGAAAAATCAGTTTCCACCACCATTAATTTGTCATTGTTTTCGGAAAGCGCCGGACTGAAACTTTTAAATTCGGGGCTGATTTCAATTTTTTGTTTTGTTTGGGTATTGAACAGGCGCAACAATGATTTTCCGCTGTGGCTCCACCTCAAATCAGGAATCTGTTCAGACCACACTATCCAGTTTCCGCTGAATGAAGCCGATTCATTAAAAATATTTCCGGGAAAGAATAACCTTTTTTCATTCCCCTTTTCATTGATTTTAACAAATGAAGGTATTTCTTCAAACGATTCTTTCAGCGAAATCACTTCCGAATCGTTGAGCCGGTGGTTATAAATATAATTTGTGAATTTATCTGCTGAAGGTGAAAATACTGAATATTCCGCCGGACTGAATTGCTCATCTTCAGCCACCCAAACATTTTTCAGGCTGTCGAATACCGACTGGTACAATTCATCTTTTTTAAACCCGGTTTGTTCTTTCAATACTTTATTCAGAGGAAAAATGGATAGAGGTTTTTTGCCGGTGTATGTTACTACATCCTCCCAGATTTTGCTTCCGTATCTTTCACGGGCTGCTCCCACCATGTAATACCCAAGTTTGTAATGATTTGGAACAAAATCGCGGTACGATCCAAAATAGGCTTTATCGTAAGTAAAAACATCTTTTTGAACTACCTGTGCCTGATGTTCCATTAAAAAAGACGGAAACCGGCCGCGACCGTGTTTGCTCAAAGCAGTTTCGGTAACTACTGCATCTCCCTCGATAAACCACCAGGGCAAATACGCCCCAAAAATCAAAGCAGTTCCCTGTTCTCCGAGGATGGCTTTTACCAGGCCGGGAATGAGACTGTTTACTTTATCTATCTGAACAACGTGCCGGAATTCATGCAACACAAGCTGTTCGAGCCAGTCCTGCGGATAAATTGACTGATGTGGCGTGGTATAAAATTCGGCACGTTTGGGTGCCCAGCCTACCAATCCATTTGAAACCACCGTTTGCGTA
>DATFJO010000636.1:0-5320 GCA_035269145.1 Tangfeifania sp.
CCGGAAGTTCCTTCTGATTTAATTTATTCAGGAAATTACAAACTGACCGATCAGATTGAAGAACTCGAAATCGATGCCGGGAAACTGGTACTTTCTCCCACAAGAACTTATGCGCCGGTTGTAAAAAAGATTCTGGAAAAACATAGAAAGCACATTTCCGGAATGATTCATTGTTCAGGGGGGGCGCAAACAAAAGTGCTTCATTTTGTCGACAATGTTCATGTGATAAAAGACAACCTGTTTCCGGTTCCTCCACTTTTCAGAATAATTCAGGAACAATCGGGGACCGGGTGGAAGGAAATGTACAAGGTTTTTAACATGGGGCACCGGTTCGAAATTTACACTTCACCAGCAGTGGCCGATGAAATTATTTCAATTGCCGGCTCATTTAACATCGATGCTCAAATAGTTGGCAGGGTTGAACCTTTTGAAGGCAAAAAACTTACAATAAAAACGGAGGAAGGAACTTTTTTCTACTAACTCATTCCCGCGCAGGCGGGAATCCCGATCAGGTTATGGCAAATTTTTATGTTTACATATTGACAAACAGAAAAAATGGTGTATTATATACGGGATTAACGAATGAATTGGAACGACGAATTGGAGAACATAAAAACAAAATATTAAAAGGATTTACATATAAATATAACGTTGATAAATTAGTTTATTTCGAAGAATTTGAAACGTATGAAGAAGCTTTTTTAAGAGAACGAAGATTGAAAAAGTGGAAAAGAGACTGGAAGATTAATTTGATTGTCAAAGAAAATCCAAATTGGACTGATTTATCAACAGAATGGTATTAAACAAGAGATTCCCGCCTTCGCGGGAATGGAGCAAAGGGAAAAACTATGGCAGAATACGCATTACTTGAAAAATATGAATCGGTAAAACACCGCTTCGAAGAAGTTCAGCAAATGATTACCGATCCGGAAATTATTGCCGACATGAAACGCTATGTAAAACTGAACCAGGAATACAAAAGTCTGGAGAAGTTGCTGGCCGTTTTTAAAGAATACAGAAATCTGGTTGACAACATTCAGTCGGGGAAGGAAATTCTGGACGAGGAGTCGGATGATGAATTGCGCGAGATGGCCCGCGAAGAGATGGAAATAGCCGAAGAAAAAATTCCTGAAAAAGAAAAACAAATAAAAATGCTTCTGGTACCAGCCGATCCGGAAGATGACAAAAATGCCATTCTCGAAATACGGGCTGGAACCGGCGGAGATGAAGCCAGTATTTTTGCGGGCGATTTGTACCGTATGTACACCAAGTTCTGCGAAAAGAAAGGCTGGAAAATGGAGGTGACCAATGTAAATGAAGGAACTGCCGGTGGTTATAAGGAAATTGTTGCAAAAGTGAGCGGCGACGGCGTTTACGGAATTCTGAAATATGAATCGGGCGTGCACCGCGTGCAGCGTGTGCCACAAACCGAAACCCAGGGACGTGTACACACTTCGGCAGCTACAATTGCAGTTTTGCCTGAAGCCGAAGAATTTGATGTGGAACTGAAAGAATCGGACATTAAAAAAGATACCTACTGTTCCTCGGGACCAGGCGGACAGTCGGTAAATACAACTTATTCGGCTATCAGGTTAACGCACATTCCTACCGGAATTGTGGTGACTTGCCAGGACGAAAAGTCACAGATTAAAAACCTGGCAAAAGCGATGAACGAACTGCGCACCCGTATTTACAATATGGAGTACCAAAAGTACATCGATGAGATTTCATCGAAACGGAAAACCATGGTTTCAACGGGCGACCGGTCTGCAAAAATCCGCACCTACAACTGGCCGCAAGGGCGTGTAACCGACCACCGCATCAACCTCACGATGTACAATTTGCAGGCAATTATTAACGGCGATATCGACGAAATCATCGAAAAACTGATGATTGAAGAAAATGCTGAAAAACTGAAAGAAGCTGAGATTTAATACAAAACCGGAAGCATAATCGAATCAGAGAATAATTCAGCAAATTGCAATTAAAGTGATGATTCATTAATTTTGTCTAAAAACAGTAAAATGGAATACATTGCCGAAAGAATAACAATTGATGAAAAAGTTTGTAATGGAAAACCTACAATCCGTGGTTCAAGAATCACTGTCCAAACTTTACTGGAGTTTCTTTCTGCAGGTGATTCCGCTGATGAAATTCTAAAACAATATCCAACCCTTGAAATTGAAGATATACAGGCCTCGCTAAAATTTGCGGCATCATTGCTTGGAAGAAATTATTCAATAAAGCCTGTTGCCTGATGCATAAATTTCTTATTGATGAGAATCTTCCTTATTATTTTGATTTATGGAATAATGAGGATTTTATTCATGTTCATGATTTACATGGTATTTCAAAGGATGAAGATATTTGGCAGTATTCAAAAGAAAACAATTTAGTGATTGTTACGAAAGATGCTGATTTTTCAAATAGAATTTTATACAAAATACCTCCTCCCAGTGTCGTTCATCTAAAAATTGGAAACATGAGAATGAAAGAATTACATGCATTTTTAAATCGAATATGGCCTTCAATATTGGAAGAATTGAAATACAGCAAGTTAGTAAATGTTTTTCCTGATAGAATAGAATCATTGACCTAATTTCAAAAAAATGAACCAACAACAACTATTTGAACAAATACAAAAAAAGCAAAGTTTCCTTTGCGTGGGACTTGATACAGATATTCAAAAGTTACCAGAGCACCTGCTTGATACATCAGACCCGTTGTTTTTCTTCAATAAAGAAATTATTGATGCAACTGCTGAATATGCAATAGCTTACAAACCCAACCTGGCATTTTACGAAAGTTTGGGTGCAACAGGCTGGGAAAGCCTTGAAAAAACTGTAGTTTATGTGAAGTCGAAGTATCCGGAAATTTTCCTGATTGCCGATGCCAAACGTGGCGACATCGGGAATACGTCCAGTTTGTATGCCCGCGCTTTTTTCGATAAGCTCGATTTCGATGCGGTTACTGTGGCACCCTACATGGGCGAAGATTCAGTTAAACCATTTATGAGTTACCCCTGGAAATGGGTCATTTTGCTGGCGCTGACTTCAAACAAAGGAGCCGCCGATTTCCAGTACCTGAAAAATGAAAATACGGGGGAGGAACTGTTCAAGTCGGTTTTAAAAACTTCGCAGAATTGGGGCAGCACTGAGAATTTGATGTATGTTGTTGGTGCAACCAAAGCGGAGAAGTTAAAGGAAATCCGTGAAATTGTGCCAAATCATTTCCTGCTTGTTCCTGGAGTGGGAGCGCAGGGTGGCAGTTTGGAAGAAGTGGCTGAAAATGGATTGAACAGCAAATGCGGCCTGCTTGTGAATTCTTCCCGCGGAATTATTTATGCATCTTCAGAAAACGATTTTGCAGAAAAAGCAGCGGAAGCAGCCAAACAGGTTCAGCAGAAAATGAAAAATATTCTTGAAAACAAAGGTTTGGTTTGATTTTTTAGTTGATGGTTTTTAAGCCGGAACGCAAACTGATCTGTTTTTATATTAAAAATTGTTTTAATACACCCTCGCAACCCACTTCTTGTTAAATATTGTTAACAGCATGTTTTGCAGCTTTTTAATAAAATTATCTTTGTGATATGAGCAAAAAGATGTTAGTTACATTAATTGTCTTAATGGCATTGGTGCTTTCGGGTTTGATACTGATTCAGACAAACCTGATAAAAACTGCGTCTGACATCCGCGAGGAACAGTTCGACAGGATGGTGACAAATGTCTTAAAGGAAGTTGTCGACCAGCTTGAAACGAATGAGCAAAGGCTGGCCAGGGAAAGTGCAAGACTGGGAAGATTGCCCGGATTTGAAAATTCACCCGAGAATTTGAGCCCGTTCCCGCGTCAGCGTTCCGGGCAGTTGTCGCAAAGCTTTCAATTTCAGTATTCGGAGCAGGGAATTTTTAGCGGTTACCGCGAAGAATTACAAATAATAATTACTGATTCTGCACAAACTTCTTCCAATGCTGTCCCACCTGACAGTGAGGAGATGAAAAGTTTTTTTGACCGCCTGCATGAATTTGGCCTTGACCTTGAGCAGCGAAGACAACGTTTTTTACAGGATAACGACTGGACAAATTATAAAATTATTTTGGAAGGCAGACCTTTGGAAGAAAGGATTGATTCTTCATATATGGAGCAGGCGATTCAATCCTCATTCCGGGAGGCCGGAATCGACCTGGAATATAAATATGCAGTAAGGTCGGCAAACCAAGGGCAGGACCGTTTTATTTTTGGCAGCGAAAATTACAATCCCAAACGAAAGAAAGAGTATTACAGCCTGCTTTTTCCGTATGATTACGACGGGAAACAACCCAATTACCTTTACGCTTATTTCCCGGAACGCTCGGGTTATCTGCTCAAAACAACCGGCCTTACAATTATTCCAACCATCATTTTAACTGCTTTTCTGATTGCGATTTTTGCTTATGCAATTATGATTATTTTGAGGCAGAAAAAGTTGTCGATGATTAAAAACGACTTTATCAACAACATGACACATGAGCTGAAAACCCCGATTTCCACCATTTCGCTGGCCAGCCAAATGCTCGAAGATGGCACTGTGACCAACACTCCGGCAACCATCGAACATATTTCGAAGGTGATAAACAAAGAAAGCAAGCGTCTTAGTCTTCAGGTAGAAAAAGTGCTGCAAATGGCAGTTTTTAATGAAGGCCGTTTGAAGTTGAAATTTAAGGAGTTCAATGTTAACGATACCATTCAAACGGTAGTAAATAATTTCGAACTGCGTGTAAAAAATAAAAACGGCACACTCAGTTCTGAATTAAAAGCCGAAGATGCCATTGTAAAAGGAGATGAAGTTCATTTAACCAATGTGGTTTTTAACCTGCTTGACAATGCCGTAAAATACAGCCCCGATGTTCCGGATATAAAAATATCTACTGAAAATAAAAACGAACATGTTACCATCTCGGTACGTGATAATGGTATTGGAATTTCAAAAGAATACCACAATCAGATTTTTGACAGGTTTTATCGTGTTCCAACCGGTAATGTTCACGATGTTAAAGGTTTTGGACTGGGTTTGAGTTATGTGAAGAAGATAGTAGATTTGCACAATGGTAAAATTAAAGTGGACAGCGCTGTGAATAAAGGAACAAAGTTTAGTATATTGTTACCTAAAATAAATAAATGACATGGAACAGAAAACAAAATTACTATTGGCTGAAGACGATGAGAACCTGGGTTTATTATTAAAAGAATACCTTGTTGCCAAAGGTTTTGAAGCCGATCTATATCCTGATGGCGAAGCGGCCTATAAAGGTTTTATGAAGGAGCATTACGATATTTGTGTGCT
>DATFJO010000637.1:0-2266 GCA_035269145.1 Tangfeifania sp.
CATCTTTTTCCGCCTGCTGAATCTCATTCCGGTAAACTTCTACTTTTTTCTCATTCACATTTACCGGTAAAACTCCTTTAAAATAGCTGAATGTACTTTCTTCGCAGCGGCATGGTTTTTTTCCATCATCGATGCAAAGCACCCAACTTTCGGTTTCTTCTTTGCCATTGGAGCAATCGTCGATGCTGATGTCTTTTATCACTTTCACGCCTTCCACATTCATTATCAACTGCATTAAATCCGACAGACGCACCTCTTCACGCAGTTTCGCCTCATCCAGTTCTTTCGGATCGAGAAATCCGTTGGATAAAACCGGTCCCTCAAAAATTTCATCAGACGTGTATCCTTTGTCAAATAACTGTTTCAGCGAATAAAATTTCAACGACGGTGAAAAATAATTATCGATGGTGTTCAGCACTTTAGCATGAACCAATTCTTCATCAGCTTCCGGCTCCACTTCGATGTGCGCACAAACTTTTACAGGGTGTTTTTCCACTTTTGAAATACGAACCAAATCTTCGCACAAATTCCGGTTGGCATGAAAACGTTTTTTGATTTCATTATTAATATCTTCATGTCCGTTTCCTTCCGCTTCTTCTGTTTCTTTTGGTTTGCATTTTTCTTTTTCGGAATCTTCATAATCAACAATCACATCATACAATCCCTGTAGTTGGAAACCTTTTTTGAAGTCTTCATGTGTCGATTTAAATACATCCGGATTGTACGAAAGCTTATCGTGTTTACAATCAGCATAAATCGTTTTACTGTAAGGTTTCAGCCAACAGTTTTTTACGCCTTCAATATCGATAAACAGTTTGCGGTAATCGGCTTCAGTCACCGGATTGGAAGGCAGTATTTCTGACGCGTTGAAAAACTGCTCTTCAATCGTTCCGGTTGAGCCGTCTTCCGGAGCCAGCAAATTCTCCAGCGGCATTTCAATGCGGGCACCCAAATCGGTAAGCGCGTATGCCAGCATCTCCAGAATTGTAATTCCCGGGTCATGCTCGTTGTAATCGGTCCAGATGTCGCTGGCAAGCTGTTCGATGTATTCCTGTCCTTTTTTTCGCAGAAAGGAATAATCCAAATCATCTCCGGAAGCGGTATTTTTTGGTATGCTGATATGTTTATCTAAGTCTGGCATGTTTCTTCGGTTTCTATAACTGTTTCACAACCTTTTACATCTGTGCTGATAACGTGTTCTTTTGCTGAAACAAGTATGGCACGCGGGCTGGATGGCGAAACGTTTTTCAGCCCTGTTTCACTGCCTTTTGTTAATTTTACATTTTCCAGGTAATCCACATAATTCAGTTTTTCGATGTAATTAATAACCACACTACGGTGAAGAATCACTCCAAACTGAATGCCTGCCGTTTTTTCAAACGCCCATGGCGAAAGCAGCTTCGTGATGTCGTCATTCAATACGTTTTTATAATAATTCTCATCGAATCCTTTGTGGAATTTCACTTTCAAATCCACTGTCACCTCTTCATAATCAGGATTGATTACCACTGTATTTACATGCAACGTATTCAGCTTATTAACAAAATCCTGAATTTTATTCAGCATGGCTTTGCTCACACGCGGCTGGTAAATATCAAATACATTTTGATTGACGATGTCCGGGATAACCACCAATTGAACGTTTCCGGGCGAAAGGAATGAATCTTCCGAGGTGTGGTTCAAACATTTTACTTTATGAATTTCAGGAAATTCCTGCAACACTAAATGTTCGTAATCCCAAAGTGTGATGGCGCGATTTTTATGACGCAGCCGCTCACTAATGCGACGGTAATATTTGGCATCTGATTCTTCCGGTTTTCCACCAAACGAACTGAATGGCTGACTCACACTTTTTACAGAGGAAATGCGTTGCACCAGTTTTGAAATACTTTTTGCCGGCAGCCCGTTCTCCAGATGCGACAACTCGTTGTTGTTATCTTCGAATTCTGCTTTTACCGCCTGCGCCTGAATGGAAATAACTTTGCAGACAGCATCGTAATTTTTATGTGTTTTTGCTTTTACCCAAATCTTTCCGGAGGATAAAGTTGAATTATCCTGAGTTGCCTCTTTTGGAACTGAAAATTTGACAATCCCCGATTTCAGGAAATTATCAGTTTCGTTGGCAATCATGTAGCTGGAATCGAGCGTTTTCCATTCGTTACTACACAGCACTGACCATTCCACTTTTTGTTTTCCGACAAACGAATCAGCTTCCGGGTTTTCGCTGCCCTCCATCACCTGCACGAGCAGCGAAACCGTTTGCAGC
>DATFJO010000638.1:0-4471 GCA_035269145.1 Tangfeifania sp.
TGGATATTAAATCTTCAGAAATACCGGTTTTTGTGCCTCTCATCAGAAATACAAATATTCTTTTAAATGCGATTCAATCCAACAGGTCGCTCAAAAAAGTTATATTTATTACATCTGCAATGGCTTTTAATCCGGGGTACATTTACGGGCAAGGTCAAAATTCCACACAAAACCAAAAACTCCCCCGGAAAAATCCACCCATTGAAAAAGCCAGGTTCCATGCCGAAAAGGCTGCTTCAAATATCCTCGGCAATTTTCCTGAAGATTTTTTTGAAGTGGTGTATATTTCACCGGTTGAAGTACAAAACGAGATGCTTTCAAACAGCAGCAATTCAACTTCTTCGGGATTACAATTCCTGTTCAGAAAAAAAATAACACCGGATGCCTATTTCGAAAAGCTCTTAAAAAGACAAGTAATTGACCGGCTAACAAACATAGATGAGTTACCCGACAGGATTTTTCAGGCTGCAACCAAAAAACCTGAACCAATGGCTAACACGAAAAAAGGGCAGTTGCCTGCCCTTAAAATCAGTTAAATAATACGATTTACGGTTTTTCAAAAATTGAATTATCCAGCGGTGCGCCAAAATTCATATTTTTAAAATTAATAACAGCAGATCCCATTGGCGATTTCGATTCAATTTTTGTAGCAACCATTACACCATTAATATTTTCGTAATCGCTCATTATTTGTTCAACAGTAACCTCTTGTCCCTGAGAATTTACTTTGCCAACCACTTTTTTTACGAGGTAATTGTCGGTCCCGATGTAATAATTTTTTTCCACACCGTCGCTGCCGGTAAGTTTAATGTTGAATACTTCATCGTCGCCCAAAAATTCTTTCCCAAGCAATTCTGCCGTATATCCCTTTTTTTCGTAATTATACAGTTCCCCGTCAATATCGGCCTGCTCCATGGCTTGTTCCAGTTGCGGGCCCGATAATTCCTGCGGCTGCGAGCCTGCACCGGGAACCAGCATCCAGCCTTTTTCGCCATTATAGGCCTGCACCATTTTTTGCCCCTGCACTTCCATTTCCATCCTGAATTTGTTGGGCCGCTTCATTTTTATTTCCATCGGAATTTCCATTCCCATCTGGCTGACAAGGGCCTCGATTTCATAAGTTTCCATTTCGAGCAATTCATCCTGTCCAATTGCTTCAAAGTGCTTGTTTAAAACATCCTGCAATGTTTGTGCCTCAACTACATTTACAGAAGCTGCAATCAGCAGGATAAAAAATGCGATTAATGTTCTTTTCATTTTTATGTATTTTAAATTATTAAATTTATTTATTCAGTAAAATGGTGTTAATTGAATTAGTAAACATTTATATTCAAAGTTACAAAAACAGATTACTAATTCAGAATCAGAAATAGATTTCTGCAAAAATGCTGGCAAACGGCACTCCCCGCTCAATGAGCAAATCGCGCACTTCTACAACCATGATTGCGCTCCCGCAAATAAAATAATTTACCGGTGGAAAATCTTCAATTTCTGCCAAATAACCGGTTACTCTTCCGTGAAATGTATTGCATGACGATTCTTGTGAGCAGCACCTTACATAATTGCCGGCCAGCCCCCATTCCAGCTCATCTTCAAAATAAAACTGATTGAGAAACCTCACTCCGTGTATCAGCTTTTTGTTTTCAGACAATCCCGAGCGAAACATGCTGTAAAAAGGGGCAATTCCAGTACCGGAAGCAATCCACCAGGCTGGTTTTTCATTGTCGGTAAAACTGCCGTAAGGTTTTGAAACGCGGATTTTTTCGCCGGGAATGAGCGAACCCAGTTTGGGCGTGAGCAGGCCACCTTCTTTTATGTTGAAAAGAATGCTGACTTCATCTTCGTGATTGCCGCTGCAAATACTGTAAATCCGTGGAGGAACATCAGGCGTGAGGCCAACTTTTACAACCTGCCCGGGTTTAAAATCAAAATCCCGTTTAAATGAAATGACATGAACACCGGGTGAAATTTCTTCGTTCCCTGTCAGTTTATATTCTTTCTGATTTTCTACTGCCATTTCAAGCTGGTTCATTCATATTCACCGATTCACAAACGAAAAGGTAACCACCAAATTTTCAGTGGAATTCACGTGCATGTTTTTTACTTTGTAATAAACTTTCAACTGGTTCGTAACGGCTACCTGGTCTGAATTTCCTATCAACTCGACCGGAGTTACGTGGTGCGCTTTCAGTACCAGGGTCTCCGGCGCATCGAACCCAACACCCGGCTGCACCAATTCAAGCTCATAATCAACATCTGAATTGTTTTCAATTTCAACAATCCGAACTTCGCCGTTGGCAAGCCCCAGCGGTGAATCTTCAATATGCAGCGATGCAAAAAACAATGGCTCCAGAATTGTGGATGCACCCATAAGTGTATTTTCAAAATACACGGCGGTTCGCTGGTTAAAAAGAGCATCTTTTACTCCGTCCGGTGTTTTGCTTTTCGAGAAAACAAGCGTCATTGGGCGGTGCGTTTTGTTCAAATCGTACGACATACCAATGGGCGAATGCACATCGGAGTTCCCAAACATGGTAAGATTTTTTTCGGCGGCCCAGTCAATGGCTTCGGGATAATACTCTGTGGAATTATAAACTTCAATTCCATGGAGTAAATCCTGGTTCAGCAAACGTGTGTGATCTTCCCACCAAAGGGTTGTATCAGGCTGCTGTGCTTTCCAGCCGGGATGGTTCCAAAAAATAAATGCCCCCTGGTCCCGTGCTTCCTGAAGTGCATCAAATACATCGTCACGATCCAAAAGATTGGCATTTTTAATAAATAAAGCATTCAGGTGCCCCGGCGGCATACTTCGGGTAATTTCAGCCGCCCTGATTAGAATAACCCCTAACTTATCTGCCAGCGGTTCTGCAATTTCGTACGAACGGTTATGATCGGCCACTACATCTTTTGAATGCGGGCGGTATTCAATATGATCGGATATGGCAATTATGTCGAGCCCTTCCTGCCAGGCTTCTTCCACGCGTACCGTAGGCCATACTGTTCCGTCGGAAAAAACAGTGTGGATATGAAAATCGCCTTTCAGGGTTTGGTAACCCGGAATATCAGGAATACCGATAATTTTTCGCGACTGTGAAAAAACCGGCTCAATACAAGCCAGTAAAAAATAAATCAGAAGTAAGGTATAAGTCTTTTGCATTGTTTTTAAGGTTTAAAAGTTACCTTTTCAAGGCAATAAATATCTGAGTTTTTATTCAACCCAATGCTATAAAGGGCATTAAATATTTATATTTTGTAAAGGAATGATTAAATTTAACGAAAATATGCCCATCTTTTTAATTTTTTTAAAAAGAAACTTGTATTAAATCAATTAAATTTCAATCTTTGTTAGCAATATCAAACTATGGAAAAATTCTTTAAACATAACGGTAACCAGAGCCAGGGTGTTGAACAAAAAAAGATCAACCATAAAAAACAGATAATCCGGCACCTCTATTTCCGTGGTTCAATGTCGAATTCGGAACTTTCGAAAGTGATAAAACTGAGCACACCAAAAATAAACAGTTTATTGATTGAACTGATAAAAGACGGACTGATAAATGAACTCGGTCGCGGAGATTCCAGCGGAGGAAGACGGCCGAATATTTACGGGCTGGTGGAAAATGGTTTTTATATTGTGGGAATCACCATAAACATCAACCGAACTATAATTTCAATATTCAACAGCAACAATACAGAGATAGCAGAACCCCGGTATTTCCCGATAAAGATGCAACCGGATTTTAACATATTTCATCAGGTAAATGAAAAGCTGGATGAAGTATTGAAGAAACACAACATCGACCGGAAGAATGTATTAGCTGTGGGGCTCGAGCTTCCGGGACTGATCGACCAAAAGAAAGGCATTAACATTACTTATTTTCCTGAAATTAAAAACTTCTCTGATGAGCTTACAAAAGTTTTCAGCATGCCGGTTTATTTCAGTCACGATTCAAAACTGCGTGCTTTTACCGAGCAGCATTTTGGGCTGGCCCGGAATAAAAAAAATGTGCTGGTGCTGCAGATCGACTGGGGTTTGGGGCTCGGGATAATTATCAACGGAAAGCTTTATCCCGGAAAATCAGGTTACTCCGGTGAATTCGGTCATTTACCCATTGTTGACAACGGAATACTTTGCAGTTGCGGAAAACAGGGCTGCCTCGAAACCATTGTTTCTGCAACAGCCATTGCGCGCATTGCACAACAGGGGATTAAAGGAGGCACCTCTTCACTTATAAGCGAACTAACTGACAACCAAATTGATAAAATTGACATAACAACAGTAATAAAAGCCGCTAACCGTGGAGACCAGTTTGCCATTTCCATTTTATCAGATGTTGGTTACTGGCTGGGGAAAGGCATCGTTTACCTCATACAAATATTTAATCCTGAACTGATAGTGCTTGGAGGCCGTGTGGCAGAAGCAAAGCAATTTATTACAGCTCCCATACAGCAGGCAATTAACACATTCAGC
>DATFJO010000639.1:0-2695 GCA_035269145.1 Tangfeifania sp.
TCAATATCATCGTTGTCTGACCATAATTCAAGGCAGTCTTTATCCAGCGGTTCAAATTCATTCTTTATCATTTCATATACATCAACGTTGGCTTCGCTGTGTTTTCGGCTTTTCTTCAGTCGTTTACGTGCAGATTTCTCCGAGGCTTTCATCTCGATGTAGCGGATTTTTTTATTTTCTTCATTCGAAAGTTTTTCAAGCTGCTCACGTCTGCGGCTCAAATGAAAAGTGCCATCCACAATGACATCGGCTCCTTTTTTAAATTCCATTTGCGCCTGCTTAAACAGTTCGTTGTAAACCTGCTGTTTTGTTTTTTCGTCGTAATGACCTGTAAAATCAAGCTTTTCGCGAACGATGTCGGTATTTAAATGCACTGCATCCAACTTTTCAGCAAAGCGTTCCGCAAAATATGTTTTCCCTGTTCCGGGTAATCCAAAAACCAATATTATCATAACAATCTGTTTTATTTATTTTCCAACCTTCCGGTTTTTATCAGTTTTTTAAACTGCTCTTCTTCAATAATTTTTGTTCCTTCTTTTTTTGCATCATCCAGTTTGCTGCCAGGTTCTTTCCCTTCAACCAGGTAATCGGTATTGCTGCTTACACTTGAAGTGGCACGACCACCGAGCGATTCAATTTTTTCTTTGGCCTCTTCACGTGTGTACGATTCGAGTTCGCCGGTAAGCACAATCGTTTTATCTTTTAAAAGCAGTTTACTGTCACTTTTCTTTTCCTGAATTTCAATACCTGATTTTTGCATTTTCTCCAGCATTTTCCGGTTTTCCTCTGTACTGAAAAAATGGGAAATACTTTCAGCAATTTCGGGCCCGATTTCATCAATTTTCACCAGCGCATTGTAACCGGCATTTTTTATCTTGCCGAGTGTTCCCAACTCACCGGCCAGCAACCTGGCAATGTGTTCGCCCACATGGCGAATGCCGAGTGCATATAAAAAGCGATGCAATTCCGGTTTTTTCGAATTCTGAATGGAATCGTACAATTTCTGCGCTGATTTCTCAGCATAGCCATCGAGTTCTTCCAGCTTTTCAGATGGTAGTTTGTATAAATCAGGCAGCTCTTTCACCAATTCTTTTTCCACCAGTTGTTCGATGGTTTTCCGGCCAAGCTCATCTATATTCATAGCACTTTGCGACGCAAAATGTTCGATACGGCCAATTAATTGCGCGCGGCAACTCAATCCGGCCGGGCAAATAGTGTAAGCTCCTTCCTGAACCACCTCTGTTTCGCAAACCGGGCATTTATCAGGCATTTTAAAAGGTTTTTCGCGCTTTTTCTTTTTCTCTGCCAATTCGGCCACTTCCGGAATAACGTCGCCTGCACGAATTATTCTGACTTTGTCGCCGGGACGAACATCTTTTTCCTTTACTTCGTTTTCGTTATGGAGCGTAGCGCGGCTAACAGTTACTCCACCAATTTCCACCGGATCGAGCAAAGCTACCGGTGTAAGATTTCCGGTGCGGCCAACCTGGAGGACAATTTCACGCAAAAGGGTAATTTCTTTTTTGGGCGGAAATTTCCAGGCAATTGCCCACCGCGGGTTACGCTGCCGGGTTCCCAGTTCGTTGCGCATTTGCCGGTTGTCAAGTTTAACAACCATTCCATCAATTTCATAGTCGAATTTATCCCTTTGTTTTTCCAGATTTTCATAAAACTTTTTTGCGTCGTCAAATCCTGAACATTTTTTAATGTCGTCACTGATTTTTAAACCCCATTCCGGAAACTGCTTAAGCATTTCCCAGTGGCTTTTGAAATTATTCTCACTGATAGCTATTATCTCGTAAAAATAAATATCGAGCGGCTGGCCGGCTACTTTTTTCGAATCGAGTTGCCGAACAAGTCCGGCAGCGGCATTTCGCGCATTGGCAAAAGTATCCTCCCCTTTTTCAATTCGTTTTTTATTTACTTCGCTAAAACCTTTCCTGCTCATAAAAATTTCTCCGCGCACAGCCAGTTTTTCCGGGGACTTTTTCCCTGACAGACGCAAAGGCAACGAACCGATGGTTTTTACATTTTCAGAAATATCTTCTCCGGTTTCACCGTCGCCACGGGTGGCTGCATAACTGAATTTCCCATCTTCAAAAACTACTTCAACCGACAATCCATCGAACTTTGGTTCCAGCACAAACACAGCTTCTTTATCGTCTGTTTTTTTTTGAATATCCTCTATAAAATCCTCGATTTCTTTCTCTTTTTCAGACGATTTCAGGCTAAGCATGGGCGATGAGTGTTGTTTCTTTTTGAGCTCGTCAACCGGCGGTGCACCCACTTTTTGGGTAGGTGAAACATCCGATTTAAAATCCGGAAATTCCTCTTCCAACTCTTCCAACCTGTGAAATAATTCATCGTATTTGCTGTCGCTGATTTTGGGAGAATTTTTAATATAATACAAATAATTATGGTACTCAATTGCGTCGCGAAGCTTTTCAATTTCTTTTTTTGCGGATTTTTTGCTCATATCTCCGCTATTTTCAAAATCGGGGAAAGGTGTTTTTATGTAAGGATTTTCAGCCATAATTTACTGTTTATCGTTTCAGCAGTTTTTTTAAATCTTTCCACGCACGGGTATTCAGCACATCTTCTTTTTCGAGCCAGCCGCGGCGGGCCTGCGCCACACCGTATTTCATAAAATTTAGATTGTCGACAGAGTGGGCATCGGTTGAAATGGAAAGTTTCA
>DATFJO010000640.1:0-3508 GCA_035269145.1 Tangfeifania sp.
CATACCCGGGTGTTATTTTTATTGCTTCTTCACCAATTACATCATAAGCTGCAATATCGGAAGGGTCGATGCGGATATTTTCATTTGCCGGAACCCGGAGCCACATACCGCCGGTGTTATGAAAATCGTAGGATATAATAATATTCGGATGGGCAGCAATAAATTCATTGATGGCTTTTAATCCAACTCCTGAAAGCGGAAAGTTTCCTGCCCCCCGCTGCACATAGGGCGGCATCCAGTTGTGCCCCCAGTTCCGGTTTGGGTCGAGGTACCCTTCCGCATCCTCATTGAAGCGGCCGTCGCCATCGTTGTCAATTCCTTCGTAACCAAGTAATGAATAGGTTCCTTTTTCGCCTGGTTCAACACGCACCATGATTCGTGGATCTTCCGGGTCGGGTTTGTAATCGCCATGCGGATCTTTGATACGCATCTGGCTAATATTGCCGTCGTTGTTCAAATCATCTGCCGGATCTTCGTCAAACAAACCGTCGCCGTCGTCGTCTTTCGGAACCCTGATACTCCGGTTGGTGCTCGGTGTATTGGCATCGTTGAAAAAATGATAGCGCCCGTCAACATTCACTACCGGAATAATATAGTGCGCGTTTCGGTCGACCGCCTTTTTTATTTTTTCGTTTTTATCGTACTTGGTTAAAAGCATGTTGGCATAGTACATGCAAACTTCGCCCGCCTGTATTTCGTTCCCGTGAATATTCCCTTCAATGTAAACACCCGGTTTTTCGAGCTCATCACCCGTTTCGGGATTGTTGATGGTGAGCGCATAAATTTCGCGGTCTTCTTCACTTTTCCCTATCATTTCGAGTTCAGTCATTTCCGGATAAGCTTCATGAAGCACTTTCATTGCTTCTATCATTTCTTCGTAGGTATAATAACGGTCGAAACGCAGGGGCACTTCTATTTTTCCATCATTTGAGGAATAACTAATCAGTGCAACTGATATTAAAATAAAAACTAATAGTAAACGCTTCATAATTATCCTCCTATGTTAATTTGTTTAACCTCAGTTTTGAAAACAGCCGATTCAATTTTGGCAGTTACAGTTTCAGCTTTTCCGGTTTTAATAAGCCAGGTGAGTTTTTTTACCTGATTGCTGCCAATGCTGCCGAGTGGCCGGCGTGTTTTTCCTTCCAGGAATTCAACATCGCCTTCGAGCAGAATGACAACTGGTGCAGGCTGACTGTTTCTTTGCCCCATGGCGATGGGGTAGGAAAGTTCCCCGTTGTTTTCGATAAATAATTCGAGTTTGTAGACACCGGCTCCCAGGTCGGTAATTTTTTCTTCGCTGAAAGAAATTTCCGGTAATTTTTTGGAAAGCTGAAGCAACCATGGAAGCTGGGCATTCAGCAGCGAATCAATTCGTTCGGGTTTTGGCGTGGTTTCCAGGTAAGGAATAAATCCGCCAACTTCCGTTTCCTCAAAATCGGGATGTTCCACTTTTTCCCAGTTCACAAATCCTTTGCCGTTCCATTCTTTTTCCGACCACGCCAGAAGGGCTTTTTCCTTTTCGCTCAATTCATCTTCTTTTTCAGGTTTCGGCATCTTTTTAATCATCGCAATCAGTTGTTCCGGGTTGAAACGGCCTGATTCCATCATTTCGATAATACCCTCTGCCGAAAACCTGTCTGGTGTGTTGTTGGCCTTCAGAAATGCTTCAATTTTTTCCTCGCCCAAATCAATAAACTCATCCGCATCCATTTTTTCAACTTCATCCAGCGAAAGCGAGCCTTCTTCATTTTCAGGTTTTTCTTCTTTCACTTTTGGAACGGTAAACAGGTTCATGCTGAAGGAAGGAACGCCGAGGTGGTAATATGCCCAAAGTTCGAAAGATCCATCTTTGGCAGGCTCCGGATCGAGATTTTCTGTGCTAAAATCTTTTGCTTTCAGGTATTCTTTGTATTCTTCAGAATACTTGTTGTAAAATTTCAAATCATCTTCCAACGGGTTAACGGCAGCACCCAAACCGAGCATCCCGGCCACCATCGATGGAGTTACCTCCATTCCGTCAGGAACACGTTCTTTTAACATTTCAATCACTTCATCCATCGAATAGGTTTTGGACGGATCTACATCGAGCATGCGTGCATAGCGCGACGGTATTTTAATCCGGTCCAGATTTGCCCCGCCTTTTCGTCCTCCTTTTGGAGGAACCAGGCAAAAGTTGGTACTTCCAAGTGTGTAAACCATTGCAATTTCAGGCCGGTCGTAAATAAACCTCAAAATGCTGTAAACTTCCGGGGTTTGTCCCGACCACAAGCCGGCTTCCTTTTTATCATACGGAAAAAGGTGCGGAAAGCTAATGCCGACGTTGATTCCGCCGGGGCCGTCTTCATTGTATTTTCCGTCGCCGTCGTTGTCAGTGCCTTCAGAATAAATTTTATACATGCCGCGCTCGCCTTTTTTTGTATCGGCACGTTTTAAAATCCTTTCATCTTTTTCGGAAGCTATGTGGGTGCCGTCGATGTTTTTTACCCGCAACTGTGTGATGTAACCGTCGCCGTTCAAATCATCGAAACCGTCTTCATTTACGGCATCGTCCACATCGTTGTTGATTTCAAATTCATTGACATTGCGATTGTATTTTACATCAGTAAAAAATCCTTTGGCGGCATCCGGATTGGGCTGCGGCATGATGTACCATTTCAATCCAGATGTATAATCCGCAGAATCGAGCAGCATTTTTGCCAGTTTCAAAGCACCTTCGGTAGTTAGCGGAATGTTGCCTTCGAAATTCGCTCCCACAAAAACTGCCGGAACATCATCGAGGTTACTGCCAATTTCCAGGATAGAAATCTCTTCTCCGCCTGGACTTGTTGCGAGGGTATGTATTTTCGTTTTCCCGGAATTGTTTTGCTGAAATTGTGTCAGTATTTGCTGTACCTCTTTACCTGTGTGATATTTGTTAAATGTTATGCCGGATTGAGCTGCCAGAATTCCGGGAAGGAAAATTAGAAGGCAACCCAAAAAAAGATTAAATAGTTTTTTGAGCATATTATAAATTTGAAATTATTAATAACCTGTTGCTTTTTGAAGTTAAATTTGACTGAAATCCATTGGCAGCAGAAATTTTTTCCTCACTTTACTTACTGAATTTGCATATTCAGGTTTAACTTTCATTACGTTCCATTCATCGCTTGAAACGAATTTGGCCCAGTTGGCATCACGTTGTTCCATATCTTTATACCACAGCATGTAGGTGAGTGCAGGCATGTACCGTCCGGCAAGCAACTGACCAAAAAATACGGGATGCAATCCAACTTTTTCAAAAAGCGGAAGCTCCTCTTTGTTAAACATTTCTACTTTCCGGTGACCGGCATCCTCATTGTAACTTTCGTAGGTGCGCAATTCAAATAATCCACGATTTTCTGTCGGCATTTTAAACTGAGGAATGCCGTCAAAAGCTTCCATTAGAAATGTTTCGTAGCGCTCATAAACAGGTCTGTCGGCAGGTAGTTTAAAATACTCCTGAGCGGCATCGAGAAACGTTTTGTCC
>DATFJO010000641.1:0-3333 GCA_035269145.1 Tangfeifania sp.
TTGAGAACAAGTAACACAATCAGCGATATGAGTAGGAAAATCAATCCCACATAAAAAAGGTCATCAACTGAAAAAGGAAACATTGAACTGACGGTTGAAAGTATTTTCCCAATGAAAGGATAAATTTTTTGTGAATAAACCACTTCCGTTAATTCCCGGTTTTTGGCCAGCCATTCAGTAAAACCAAACGTTAGCAGCGCCAAAACAGGCAGCACAATCCACCATGGAAAACGATTCCCCGAATATTTCTTTCTCTTATTCATAATTGAGCCCAGCAATTATACAATTTTCTTTTCCACTTCTGAAATCCCAAACAATCACTTCAGTTCATTTTTTGTATACTTGCTTTTGAAAAAACGAACCGGATGCGAAATCTGCTTGTCATTACTGCGTTATTTTTTGTTCAGTTAAATGCCATTTCTCAATCGCGGAACCGGCAGGACTGGATTGATTTTGGCAGCAGCCACATAAATAAGTGGTTGCAAATTGCTCCTGCAAAACTGGGGCCGAACGCATTGCCGGTGCCTGAAATGGATTACGCGCAAATCGGAAAAGCATCAAAGTTGGAAGCGGGTGTGCATTCGCACTTTATGAAAGGCGAT
Organism: Tangfeifania sp.; assembly: GCA_035269145.1. GTDB lineage: Bacteria > Bacteroidota > Bacteroidia > Bacteroidales > Prolixibacteraceae > Tangfeifania. The sequence goes on from DATFJO010000641.1 coordinate 603, forward strand.
ACGGCAGTGAATTCCTTCCTGAATATTCACTGGGTGGTGGTCCCTGAAAAAGTGGAGATCAGTTTTTGGGGATATCCGGGTGAGACGTTTCGCATGACAAACGAAGTGCGCAACGACAGACAGATTTTTTACGACGATGAGGGTTGGATTACCAGCCAGGGCGATTTGTGGATCAGCACACGTATTCAACTTCTGAAAAACCGAAAAACTTTTCCTGATATTACCCTGAATTATACCTTTAAAAATACCACCGGGCATCCAAAACACGGACGATATTCCGATGCCGGAACCACCTATTTTTACGCTGCTTTTGGAAAGAGTTTTTTCCCTGAGAATTTTTTTGTTGATGAAATCAGGCTGGCTGGGATGGCGGGGTATTACATTTGGCAAACCAACAAAGTGGAAATGGCGCAGGATGAAGGGCCTCTGTTCGAAGCGGGGATCAGGCTGGTGCATAAAAAGGTTTCATTTATAAACGAAATTGGCGGTTATTCAGGTTACGATGCTTATGAATACATCGGAATTACCGGTAACAACGATCCGGTAGTTTATCGTTTGAAATTTTTGCTGACAGGAAAAAAAATTGACTGGAAAGGAGAATTTATGACCGGGTTGCATGATTATCATTACAATACATTTAAATTGAATGTGATTTATAAATTGAGTTCTTTTAAAAACAATTAATTGAATTTTTTGCCTGCGCGGTTTTTATTTTGTTATTCTCGGCCCTGAAAAAATTAGAATTGTTATTATTGCAAAAGCTTTTCAAAACAATTTAAAAATGATGAAATCCATATTCGCTGTTTTACTGGCAGCAACTTTTTCAATTTCTGTTTTTGCTGACGATAAAGACAAAAAAGCCGAAAGCATTCACAATAAAGCGTTAACCATTGATACGCATGTTGATACCCCAATGGCTTTGCTGAATGACAAATTTGATATTGGCACGCGCAATGAACCACCTCGCAGCAGGGTCGATTTTGTAAGAATGAAAGAAGGCGGGCTGGATGCCATATTTTTTGCAGCTTTTACCGGCCAGCGCGAGCGGACGTTTGAAAACACAGAAGCTGCTTACAAAAGAGCCAACGATATGATTGACGCTACCTACGAAGTTTGCGATCAATACAACGAAATAGCCGAAGTGGCCTTTTCAGTTGATGATGCTGCCCGAATTGAAACCTCGGGGAAACGTGCCATTTACATAGGCATGGAAAATGGGTTCCCGCTGGGCACAGACCTTTCCCGTGTAAGAGAGTTTTATGATCGCGGCGTACGGTACATTACATTGTCCCATTCTTCAAACAACGATATCTGCGATTCATCAACCGACCGCGATGGTCCTGAACACAATGGAGTGAGCCGTTTTGGGGAAAAGGTGCTGAAAGAAATGAACAAGCTGGGAATGATGATTGACGTTTCACATATTTCCGATAAAGCTTTTTTTGACGTGGTAAAAAAGAGCAAAGCCCCGGTAATTGCTTCCCATTCGAGTGTGCGTGCCATTGCAAAGCATCCGCGAAACATGACCGATGAGATGATAAAAGCGCTGGCTAAAAACGGCGGAGTTATCCAGATTTGCCTGTTGGATGACTATGTGAAGGACCCGGACACAACCACGGTGCACTATCAGAAAATGCAGGAGCTGCGGAAAATTTACAATGCTGAATTCGAATCGATGAATGAAGAGAAAAAAGATGCATTCCGGAAACTGTGGCGCGATACCCAGGAAAAATATCCGAAAGAACTGCCCACGGTGGCCGATTATGTTGACCACATCGACCATGTGAAAAACCTTGTAGGAATCGATTATGTTGGAATTGGCAGTGATTTTGACGGTGGTGGCGGTCTGGCCGATTGCGAAGATGTGAGTCAGATGCCCAACATCACCCGCGAAATGCTGGAACGAGGTTATACCGAAAAAGAAATCCTTAAAGTGTGGGGCGGAAATTTTTTCCGGGTGTTCAGGGAGGTTGAAGAGCTGGGTAGAAATAAAAATCTGTAACTTCCCTTAAAAATTATTGGTTCTTAAAATAACCCTGTTGCCTGGTTGTCTGGGCTTTTCCTCCCTTTCGGCAGTAATAAAAATTCGTGAAGGCTTGAACCTGGATACCGTTTCCAACTCTGCTTTTCGCTGGTTTGAAAGAAAACCTTTTGAACTGATTAATTTGCCCAGATTTTCTACCTCTCCCTCTTCCGTTTCCATCCAAACGAAATATGAATAATTTCGCGTATAAACTTTTTCAACTTCAGCCAGGTCCGATATTTCAACATCTATTCTGTAATTCCGGTTATCGTCCTTTTTTACTTTAACATCACCATGTGCCGCCGGAACAACCGATGATTGCTGAAAAGTTGCCTTCTTTGAGCAGGAAGCAACAATAATTGATAACGGAATTAAAAGATAGAAAATATATCGCAATTTATTCATTTTAAGATGTTTCATGTTGTTTGTTTTAATGATTAAAAAAAATCGTGTCTGTATTTTTACCAGAATCTGTATAAATTAAAACTATTTAATTACGAAAATGTTTATAATCAGTTAATTGAATTATCCATCTTTTACCTGAATGCATGCAGCGTTTTTGTGTTTAAATTAATGCGGTGATGTGGCGAAATTTTTCTGTGTATTCAGAAAGGTGGAGAAGCTGTTCACAAAAATCATTTTAACACTTCTCATGAAACGAAAGAGATTTTAAGAGTTTGCTTAGTGGTATTAAGTTCAATTAACTTG
>DATFJO010000642.1:0-8557 GCA_035269145.1 Tangfeifania sp.
TTCAAAATTGTAAAACTCCTTGATAAAACTGAAGGACACACTGCAGACCTTCAAAACGATTACCAGAGAATTTCCGATCTTTTTCTGGCCCAAAAAAAAGAAAAAACCCTGAAAAAATGGATTGCAGACAAACAGGCTGAAACATACATCCGAATTGACGACACCTACGCCAACTGTAATTTTGAATTTAACAACTGGATGAAATAATTAGCCTGAAATTTTAAAAAAAACGTTGAAAAGAAAAGAAACGAATGGAATTTAAAAACGATGTTGAAGCACTCGATGCACTGCGCGCAAAGTTTGATGATTTAAGAAATGAAATAACCCGTGTAATTTACGGTCAGGATGAAATCATTACCCAGGTAATGGTGTCGCTTTTCAGCAGGGGCCACGTATTATTGGTTGGTGTACCCGGGCTTGCAAAAACCCTGTTGGTTACTACCATCGCAAAAATCCTCGGATTAAAATACAGCCGCATCCAGTTTACCCCCGACCTGATGCCATCGGATATTATCGGTACTGAGATACTGGATAAAGAGCGCCAGTTTAAATTTATTCAGGGGCCTTTGTTTGCCAACATTATTCTGGCTGACGAAATTAACCGGACACCACCCAAAACTCAATCGGCCCTTTTAGAGGCCATGCAGGAAAGGGCAATTACAGCAGCCGGACAACGATTTGAACTCGAGAGCCCGTTTTTTGTGCTGGCAACCCAAAACCCAATTGAGCAGGAAGGAACTTATCCGTTGCCCGAAGCGCAACTCGACCGTTTTATGTTTTCGGTGTGGCTCGATTACCCGAAATACGAAGATGAAATTACCATTGTTAAAAACACAACATCCAACCTGCTGTTTGAACTCAACCCGGTAATTACAGCCAAAGAAATTATTTTTTACCAGGATTTAATCCGGAAAATTCCAATCAACGACAATGTGCTGAATTATGCGGTAACACTTGCAGCCAAAACGCGGCCCGGAAACGGCATGGCCGCTGAAGTTGCAGAGCAGTACCTGAAATGGGGTGCCGGCCCAAGGGCTTCGCAGTATTTGGTTGTGGGTGCAAAAACACACGCCGCATTGCACGGAAAATATTCGCCTGATATTGAAGATGTGCAGGCAGTTGCACCATCAATTTTGCGCCACCGCATCATTAAAAACTACAAGGCGGAAGCTGAAAATATTTCAGTGGAAAAAATTATAGAAAAACTGCTTTAATGCTTTACCGGGTTGCCCATATTAAATTCTTAGTTGCTTTTATTTGCCGGGCAAACCTGCTGGTACTGCTGATGCTTGTATCTCTTTTTTCGTATTCACAGGAAAAAAAACGGGTCGATATTGAACAGGCCGATTTTTGGGAAGCTGACGATAAACTCGCACCAAATGCGCAGCGGCTTGTCGGAAATGTTAGAATCCGTCACGAAGATGTGCTAATGTGGGCCGACAGCGCCTATACCTATTCCGGCACTAACAGGGTAGATGCTTTTGGAAACGTACACATCAACAAAAACGACACACTCGATCTTTTTGCCCACAAAATATTTTACAATGGCGACATTAGTTTTGCACAGGCCATCGGCGATGTTATTCTGAAAAACAAATCGACCACCCTCTACGCCGACACACTTGATTACAACCTCGACACCAACATAGGCTATTACGACGATTACGGAAAAATTATTGACAGCACTAATGTTTTAACCAGTTTGATTGCCCGGTATTTCATTGACGAAGACATAGTTCATTTTTATCGTGATGTGGAAGCTTACGGCGATGACTATACCCTTTCGGGTGACACCATGATTTACAACACCGAAACGGGACGCATTTCCATAACAGGCCCTACTACCATCCGCGATTCCTCCAATACTTTGTATGCCGAAGACGGGTGGTACGACTCAAAAACAGGGGAAGCGGAACTGCTCAAAAATCCACGAGTTTTTAATGATAAGCAGGAACTCACCGCCAATTACATAAAATATAACGAAAAAGATGGAAGCGGCCGGGCACTGGACCAGGTAAGAATTCATGATTTCGAAAATAAAAGTATCGTTACCGGAAATACCGTTATTTACGACGACAGCATGGAAATTGCCACGGTAACCGATTCGGCGCTTTTTATGATGTATTCCGAAGAAGATGATACGCTGTTTCTTCATGCCGATACCCTGCGTGCTATGCCCGATACCATTCCCGATGAAAAAATCATTAAAGCTTTTTACGGCGCACGTTTTTTTCGGAACGATATGCAGGGAATTTGCGACTCGCTGGTTTATTTCACCAAAGACTCCGTTGTTCAGTTGCATCAAAACCCGGTTGTCTGGTCCGAAGTGCATCAACTCAGCGCCGATTACATCGAAATGCAGCAAAAAACGGACTCCCCCGATGAAATGATTCTCAAAAATAACAGCTTTATCATTTCAAAACTCGATTCAAGCCGGTTCGATCAGATTAAAGGAAAAAACATGGTGGGCTATGTTGTAAACAATGAATTGAATAAAATTGATGTAAACGGCAACGGCCAAACGTTGTACTATGCCCGCGAAGACAGTGCTATTATTGGATTGAACCGTGCCGAAAGCGCCAGTATTTCCATTCGGTTTAAAGAAGGCCGGGTGTTTAAAATTGCATTTTTTACTGCTCCTGAAGGTCAGCTTAAACCACTATTCGAATTGGCTGAAGAAGAAAAAAAACTGAGTGGCTTCGATTGGAAAATCAGTCAGCGCCCACTTTCAAAACAAGATCTTTTCGGCAGAAAAATAATCTCTCCTGAAATTCCTGCCAGCACTGTCCTTTCTAAAGAAAAAAATTAAATATACTGCCTCTTTAAAAACTTAACTCCAAATTCATTGTTGTTGATTCCAAATTTAAATAAATAAGCAGATTAACAGACAAAATCATCTGATTATTAATTTTCATCATAAAAAAGGAGTTATTTATTTTCATTTTAAAAAAATATTGCAATATTTGCAGCAAATCGTAAGCAAAACAGAATGATTTTACGCAACAACATATCAATTCTCGACCTAATTATTGGCATTATTCTTCTACTAAAGAATAAGTGAGAATGGTATATTGTTAAGCGAAAAAAGAATATTGTCAAAGCCATTCTCATCAAAAGAGGATGGCTTTTTTTATGAAAAAGCAGAACAAAAAGAGACGAAAATTTATAAATGAAAAACAGTAAGTGATGAGTGACAGACTTTACATTTTTGACACAACTTTGAGGGACGGTGAACAAGTTCCCGGTTGCCAGTTAAACACAGTTGAAAAGATTGAAGTTGCCAAAGCATTGCAGGATTTGGGAGTTGATGTAATTGAAGCAGGATTCCCAATTTCAAGCCCCGGCGATTTTGAATCAGTAGTTGAAATTTCAAAAGCGGTTTCGTGGCCTACCATTTGCGCCCTAACCCGAGCAGTAAAAAAAGACATCGACGTGGCAGCCGAATCGCTAAAATATGCCAAGAAAGGAAGAATTCACACCGGAATCGGCACTTCATATTTTCACATTCATCACAAATTGAATTCAAACCAGGAAGCGATTATCGAACGTGCTGTTGAAGCCGTAAAATACGCGAAAAAATATGTGGAAGATGTGGAATTTTATGCTGAAGATGCGGGCCGCACTGAAAATGAATATCTGGCGCGTGTTATCGAAGCTGTAATAAAAGCAGGAGCAACAGTTGTAAATATTCCTGATACTACAGGGTATACCCTTCCCGTTGAATTTGGCGAAAAAATCAAATTCCTGAAAGAGAATGTAAAAGGAATTGATAAAGCAATAATTTCAACCCACTGTCACAACGATTTGGGAATGGCCACCGCCAATACCATTTCAGGAATTATGAACGGTGCACGCCAGGCAGAAGTTACAATCAACGGAATAGGGGAACGCGCTGGAAACACCTCACTTGAAGAAGTGGTGATGACCTTGAAAAGCCGATACAAAATGCTGGGCATTGAAACCGGTGTCAACACAAAAAACATTTACCAGACCAGCCGGTTGGTTTCCACACTGATGAATATGCCGGTTCAGCCCAACAAAGCGGTAGTCGGACGAAACGCCTTTGCGCACTCTTCGGGAATTCACCAGGATGGCGTGCTGAAAAACCGCGAAAACTACGAAATTATGGATCCGACTGATGTGGGAATCAATGAATCAGCGATTTTGCTGACAGCCCGCAGCGGACGCGCCGCGTTGAAACATCGTCTTGAATTGATGGGCTTCGAATTGACAAAAGACAAGCTGGATGAAGTTTATGAAAGATTTTTGGAACTGGCCGACAGGAAAAAAGACATTCGCGACGATGATATTGCATTGCTTGTAGGTGATGCAACCCGCCAGGAGCGCCGCATCAAGCTGGAATCGCTCCAGGTTGTTACCGGCAAAAAATTGGAACCTGTTGCCATTGTAAGGTTAGACATTGCCGGGGAGAAATTCGATGCTACTTCCTCAGGAAATGGCCCGGTAGATGCATCCATTAAAGCTGTAAAACAAATCATTCACAGGCAGATTACCATCGAAGAATTTTTGGTTCAGGCCATTACACGCGGCAGCGACGATATTGGAAAAGTTCACATGCAGATTGAATACAACGACTCGATTTTCCACGGTTTTGGCGCCCATACTGATATCATTACCGCTTCGGTGGAAGCTTACCTCGATGCGGTTAACAAATTACCTGTTCAAGTTTAAACTGAAGATATTAAAACAAAAATGAAAGCGACAACACTATTCGATAAAATCTGGGATGGTCACGTAGTAAAAAAAGTAGAAGGCGGACCAAGCGTTTTATATATCGACCGACACTTTATTCACGAAGTAACCAGCCCGGTGGCATTTCTGGGATTGAAAAAGCGCGGCCTTAAAGTTTTTCGCCCGGAACGAACAACAGCAACACCCGACCACAATGTTCCCACTGAAAATCAGCACCTTTCAATAATCGACGAACTTTCACGCAACCAGGTAGAAATGCTGAAGAAAAATTGCGCTGAACACAACATCAAATACCACGATCTGCAAACTGAAGGGCATGGAATTGTGCATATCATCGGGCCGGAAAAAGGATTGACACAACCCGGAATGACCATCGTTTGCGGCGACAGTCACACCTCAACCCACGGCGCTTTTGGAGCCATTGCCTTTGGCATCGGAACCAGCGAGGTGGAAATGGTTTTGGCCAGCCAAAGCATTATGCAGCCCAAACCAAAAAAAATGCGGATTACCATCAACGGTGAACTCAGTAAAGGCGTAACTGCCAAAGACATTGCCTTATACATCATTTCGCAAATCTCAACCAGTGGCGGAACCGGTCATTTTATTGAATATGCAGGCTCTGCAATTACAAATTTGAGCATGGAAGGCCGGATGACACTTTGCAACCTGAGCATTGAGAGTGGCGCCCGCGGCGGAATGATTGCTCCGGATGAAACAACTTTCAACTACCTGAAAGGCCGCGACTATGTTCCTAAAGGCAACGAATGGGAGACCACTGTCGAAAAATGGAAACAACTAAAAAGCGACGAAAACGCAATTTTCGATACTGAATATACGTATGATGCCGCCAACATTGAACCCATGATTACTTACGGCACCAACCCGGGAATGGGAATCGGCATTTCACAAAACATTCCGGATACGGAAGGAATGACTGCCAGCGATAAAAGAACCCTTCAAAAAGCGCTGAATTATATGGGTTACTCTCCCGGCGAAAAAATGCTCGGCAAGCAGGTCGACTATGTGTTTCTGGGAAGCTGTACCAACGGAAGAATTGAAGATTTTAAAGCATTTGCATCGTTTGTAAAAGGCAGGAAAAAAGCTAAAAATGTAAATGCCTGGCTGGTCCCCGGTTCAAAACACGTTGAAAAACAGATAATGGAAGAAGGGTTAAAAGAAATTCTGGAAGAAGCCGGCTTTGAACTTCGCCAGCCCGGATGCTCGGCTTGCCTTGCCATGAACGAAGATAAAATTCCCGAGGGAAAATACGCAGTTTCCACCACCAACCGAAACTTTGAAGGCCGGCAGGGACCGGGTTCCCGCACACTGCTTGCAAGCCCGCTTACGGCAGCAGCCGCAGCTGTTACCGGTGTAATAACCGACCCGAGAGAATTGATGGATAGCCCCCCTACTCCCAAAGAAAAGAAGGTTTTAGTTTAATAAGATTGAGATTAAAATTGAAAAATACTAGATAAGAATTCTGCACTCTTTCTCCTCCCCTTTGGGGAGGCCAGGAGGGGCTAATATATTTAATAAAATGGCATACGATAAATTCTCAATAATAAAATCCCCGGCAGTTCCGCTCCCGGTTGAAAATGTAGACACCGACCAGATCATTCCTGCGCGGTTTCTGAAAGCGGTTGAAAGAAAAGGTTTTGGCGATAATTTATTCCGCGATTGGCGCTACAATAAAGACGGTTCTCCCAAAGCTGACTTTCCGCTGAATGATCCAAAATTTTCAGGAAAAATTCTAATAGGTGGGAAAAATTTTGGCAGCGGATCCAGCCGCGAACATGCGGCCTGGTCTATTTACGATTACGGATTCAGGGTAGTGGTTTCCAGTTTTTTTGCAGATATTTTCAAAAATAATGCACTGAATAACGGATTACTTCCGGTGGTGGTTTCACCTGATTTTCTTGAAAAAATCTTCGAAACAATTGAAAAAAATCCAGCGGCTGAATTCAAAGTCGATTTGGAAGAACAAACATTAACAAATCTTTCTACCGAAGAATCGGAAGAATTTGAAATCAACCCTTACAAAAAACATTGCCTGAAAAACGGGCTCGACGACATTGACTATCTCGTGAAAATGAGGGACGAAATTGAAGCATTTGAAGCAAACAGATAAACTTAGCTAAAGAAAAAATGACAGGCAAAACGATTGAAATAGAAGGAAAATCGCTCACTATAATGGACACCACCCTTCGCGATGGAGAACAAACAACCGGCGTCTCTTTCAGCGAAGGGGAAAAACTAAGCGTGGCCAAAGTGTTGCTCGAAGATGTAAAAGTTGATCGAATCGAAATCGCCTCGGCCAGGGTTTCGGAAGGTGAGCTGAAAGGGGCAAAACAGGTATTGAAATGGGCCGCCCAAAAAGGCCAGCTTGAAAAGGTTGAGATCCTCGGTTTTGTTGACGGCGATATTTCGTTGAAATGGATTGCTGATGCCGGTGGGAAAGTGATTAACCTGCTTTGCAAAGGTTCACTGAAACACGTAAAAGAACAACTCCGGAAAACCCCCGAGGAACATCTTGCCGACATCCGAAAGGTAATTGCCAGTGCAGGGAAAATGGGCATCCGGGTCAATGTATATCTCGAGGACTGGTCGAACGGAATGCGTAGCTCAAAAGATTATGTGCATTTTATGATTTCCAATCTGAAAAATGAAAACATCGATCGGATCATGCTGCCCGACACACTCGGCATTTTAGACCCCGATGAAACGTACGATTTTTGCCGGGAGATGATTGAGACTTACCCCGATGTAAATTTCGATTACCATGCCCACAACGATTACGATTTGGCCATTGCCAATGTTTTTCATGCCATAAAAGCCGGAATGCGTTGCGTACATACTACTGTGAATGGACTTGGCGAAAGAGCAGGAAATGCGCCGCTTTCGAGTGTAATTGCCACCATCAAAGACCACCTGAAAATGAAAACCCGGGTAAACGAAAGCCAGTTGAATAAGGTTTCTAAACTCGTGGAATCGTTCTCCGGCATTCGCATCCCAACAAACAAACCGCTGATTGGTGAATTTGTGTTTACGCAATGCAGCGGTATCCATGCCGACGGCGACAATAAAAACAACCTCTATTTCAACGATTTACTGCCTGAACGTTTTGGCAGAATCCGCCAGTATGCGCTGGGAAAAACCTCGGGCAAAGCCAATATCAAAAAGAACCTGGAAAACCTTGGTATTGAACTCGATGCAGAATCGCTGAAAAAAGTAACACAGCGGATTATTGAACTGGGCGATTTGAAAGAAACCGTTACTTCGGACGAATTGCCTTACATTGTTGCCGATGCGTTGGAAAATGATCTTATAGAACCAAAAATCAGGGTGGTAAATTATTCGGTAACCCATACCATGGGACTGCGACCGGTTGCCAACGTGAGCCTCGAAATCGAGGGCGAAATGTACGAAGAATTCAGCGATGGCGACGGGCAGTACGATGCATTTGTGAAAGCGCTGCGAAAGATTTACAAAACCCAGGGGAAATCATTCCCAAAACTTATCGACTATGTGGTTACCATCCCGCCAGGTGGAAAAACCGATGCGCTGGTTGAAACCGTAATTACCTGGAAAAACAGCCGCGAGTTTAAAACAAAAGGCCTGGATCCGGATCAAAATGCAGCGGCTATAAAAGCAACTATCCGCATGCTGAATATTATAGAAAACGAATTTAAACCAGGTTTGCTGGATAAAATAATGGACAGTGTTTCGTAAATACCTAAATTAGAATTGAAAAAATAACACATTATATGAAACTAAAAATTGCAATACTACCGGGCGACGGAATCGGGCCCGAAATAACCGAACAGGCGATGAAAGCTGTAAAAGC
>DATFJO010000643.1:0-10847 GCA_035269145.1 Tangfeifania sp.
ACCAACATTGCTTTTGGGATGTCGTTTGCCTACGATTATGCAAAAAAATATGACACGGAACTGGCTGCAAAAATCGAAGAAAAAGCCAAAGAATATTTCCTGAAAGATGTCAACTGCCCGCTTACCTGGGAACCGGGTGGCTTCGATTTTCTGTCGCCCTGTTTGCAGGAAGCTGCGTTAATGCAGAAAGTTTTGCCTGAAAACGAATACAAAAAATGGCTGAAGGATTTTCTGCCGGGATTTCAAAATAATCCGAACAAATTCATGGAAGTTGCTGAAGTTACCGACCGGAGCGACGGAAAACTGGCGCACCTCGACGGACTGAATTTCAGTCGTGCCTGGTGTCTTTTTGAAATGGGGGAAGCACTCGATAATCAGAAAATGATTGATTTAGGCGAAAAGCATTTCAACTACAGTTACGAAAAAATGGACTCCGGTGAATATGCCGGGGCGCACTGGCTGGCATCATTTGCTGCGTATGCATTAGAAGCCTCTCCTAACCTCTCCAAAGAAAGCCTCTCCCGGCCTCTCCAAAGGAGAGGAGAAGAAGAAAGAAGATAAAAATTATGACTTGAAATTTAGGCTTTATTTGTAATTTGATTTTTGTTAATTGGAATTTTAAAAAATGCTTTCATTTTCAACAATTTAATTTTTCATTTTTAATTGATTATGGATTTACAAATTAAAGATAAAGTATTTATGGTAGCGGCTTCCAGCAAAGGGCTGGGATATGGAATTGCACGCGAACTGGCAAAAAACGGCGCTACCGTTTGCATTGCCAGCCGTACAAAAAACGAGGTTGAAAAAGCGGCTGAAACATTGCGAAATGAGACTGGCTCAACAATCCATGCCTCAGCTTTTGATGCAGCCGATAAAGATTCAATCAAAAACTGGATTGCTGAAGTAGAAAAAGTATTTGAGCGCATCGATGGTTTGGTGGTAAATGCCGGCGGTCCGCCACACGGGAATTTCGATGATTTTTCGGATGACGACTGGGAATCTGCCTTCAACCTGACGTTGATGAGTGCGGTGCGGCTCATTCGCGGCGTATTACCAGCTATGCGAAACGGTGGAGGCGGTTCCATTCTTACTGTCACTTCCATGTCGGTAAAAGAGCCGGTTGACCGGTTGCTGCTTTCCAACGTTTTTCGCTCGGGAGTTACCAGCCTGGTTAAAAGCCTTTCCAACGAACTCGCCGGTGAAAACATCCGGGTAAACAACCTGCTGCCGGGGCGCATCGACACCGACCGCCTGAAAGCGCTCGATCAGAACATTTCTCAAAAAACCGGAGTTCCTGTTTCAGAAGTCAAACAAAAAAACGAAGGAAATATTCCGTTTGGGCGATACGGAACGATAGAAGAATTTGGCAAAGCCGGCGCATTTTTACTTTCACCTGCAGCATCGTTTATCACTGGAGTGAGCCTGGCTGTAGACGGTGGTTTCATTAAAACGGTTTGGTAGGGTGACGCGATTTTTAATCGCGTTTTTAAAGAACAAGGAACCGTTCTTTTTAGAGAGAACGGTTCCCTACTCACCTATTTAAACGCATAAGTCACGAACCATTTCAGGCCGCTCATATTGGCGGTATGTTCCTTACTTGGATTAAACCCTATTATATATCGCAAATCCATTCCCCAACGCCCGTGATTTAAGGCTACTCCACCCAGTGAGCTAAGCACAAATTCATCAGGCTCCTGTGGTTCTGAGACAACTCGGTAGTTTTCGCTTTTTACTACCTCCAAATCTGATCTAAATCCTAACTGACCTCCGGCATACAAACTAACCGGCTCTATTATTTTGAATTGCGCAATTAGCGGTATTTCAAAGTAATTGGTATTAATCGTATAACTCCATTCCCCGTTTGATTCTTCTTCATATCCCTGCTGCGAAAAAAGCATTTCGATTTGCAGTGAAACAGGTTTGTATATTTGTATAGAAGAAAAAAAGCCACCCTGAAAACCAACCTTTTCAATGTGGGTCGGAAAATAGGGCGACATGTAGTTAGCACCCAGTTTTATTCCAAAATTTCCTTTATCCTGTGCTGTGCTGTTCAAAACAAAGGTGAACAATAACAAAACAATTCCCACTGTTTTATTATATGTGTGAATATTGTATTTCATCCTTCGAGAGTTTAAATAAATAAAAAATAAAATTTTAACGTGCCTAAAGAATTATTAGAGTTTGTAATACACTAATTAATCATATGAATGATGCAAAGCAACACGGAATATGTTCGTAAAAAAATGAGATTTGTCAGCAGCACTTAAATCTTAACACATTAAATCAGATTAATACTGTGAAGCAATTGAAGGTCATAATTTTGAAATCGGCGATTGCAAATCGCCGGTCCCGGACATAAAAAACCCGGATTATCTTTCGACAACCCGGGTTTGAATATCATTTCACCTTGGAAAATACAGCTTTGTTATTTCACTTTTGCAACGATAGCTTTAAACGCATCCGGTTGGTTCATTGCCAAATCGGCCAGTACCTTGCGGTTGATTTCAATATCGTTTTTCTTCAACAATCCCATGAACTGCGAATATGACAAGCCTTCCAAACGGGCGGCTGCATTAATACGCTGAATCCATAATCCACGGAATGTTCTTTTTTTGGTTTTCCTGTCGCGATATGCATATTGCAATCCTTTTTCGTAGGTATTCTTTGCGACGGTCCAAACATTTTTACGCGCACCGTAGTAACCTTTGGTTCTCTTCAGTATTTTTTTTCTGCGGGCACGTGATGCTGCATGATTTACACTTCTTGGCATACTTTTTACTTTTTTGGTAATCGGCGTTCCCGAGTACTCGGGACACTTTAAGGCACAATCACCTGGTTAATTACTTTTTTAACTAAGGAAATTATTTCATATTCAACAAAAGTTCCACATTTCTCTGATTGGCAGAGTCAACAGTTGTCCAGTATCCCAGGTTCCGTTTTCTCTTTTTGCTTTTCTTTGTCAAAATGTGACTTTTGTAAGCATGTTTCCTTTTAATTTTACCTGTTCCGGTTAATTTGAAACGTTTTTTAGCACCGGAATTCGTTTTCATTTTTGGCATAGTGCTACTTTCTTAAATGTTATCAAAGAACTGTATTATTTCTTCTTCGGTGAAATCATCATTGTCATTCGTTTTCCTTCCAGCCGCGGCATTTGTTCCACTGTTCCCAGCTCCTCGAGAGCGGTAGCCAGTTTGAGCAACAATATCTCGCCCTGCTCTTTAAAGATAATAGAGCGGCCTTTAAAAAACACGAACGCTTTAACTTTTGCGCCGTCTTTCAGGAATTTTTCGGCGTGCCGCATCTTAAATTCGAAATCGTGGTCGTCGGTCTGCGGGCCGAAACGTATTTCCTTCACCACAATTTTTTGCGTTTTGGCCTTCATCTCCTTTTGCTTCTTTTTCTGCTGATAAAGAAACTTGGAGTAATCGGTTATTTTACAAACCGGTGGATCGGCTTTGGGTGAAATTTCAACCAAATCCAACTCCTTTTCGTCGGCAATTTTTAACGCTTCTCTCACGGGATAAACCCCGGGATTTTCAATATTATCACCTACCAGCCTTATTTCCGGGGCTGTGATATTCCTGTTAATCCTGTGTAGTGGACCACGGTCTCTTCTTCTGAATGGTGACCGTCCGGGCCCTTTTCTTTTAATAGCTATTTTAAATTCCTCCTATATTTAGTTAGTTATACAATCCTGATAATTGATCTCTAACTTCCGTGTTCAGAAAATCAGCAAACTCGCTAATTTTCATCTCTCCTTTGTCGCCTTCTCCCTGACGGCGAACCGAAACGGTTTCCGATTCAGCCTCTTTCTCTCCTACTATTAACAAATAAGGTATACGCTTTAGTTCATTATCGCGTATCTTTCTACCAATCTTTTCATTACGATCGTCAACGACGGTGCGAATATCGGAAATATTTAGAAAATCTGAAACTTTTTGCGCATATTCATTGTACTTTTCACTTATCGGTAAAACTACGGCCTGCTCGGCAGTGAGCCAAAGCGGGAATTTTCCGGCGGTGTGTTCAATCAACACAGCCACAAAACGTTCCATCGATCCGAAAGGTGCACGGTGTATCATCACCGGGCGGTAGCGGTTATCGTCAGAGCCGATGTATTCCAGATTGAAACGCTCCGGGAGGTTGTAATCTACCTGGATGGTACCGAGCTGCCAGCTCCGTCCCAATGCATCTTTAATCATGAAATCGAGTTTGGGACCGTAAAATGCAGCTTCCCCGATTTCGGTCACTGTTTTCAATCCTTTTTCTTCGCAGGCTTCAATAATAGCCTGTTCGGCCTTGTCCCAGTTTTCTGATTTACCGATGTATTTTTCCGGCGTATTCGGATCGCGCAGCGAAATTTGTGCGGTATAATCTTTAAAACTCAACGCTTTAAAAATGATAAAAACAATGTCGATTACTTTCTTGAATTCATCTTTTAACTGATCCGGACGGCAGAAAATATGTGCATCGTCCTGTGTGAATCCACGCACACGGGTCAATCCGTGCAACTCGCCACTTTGCTCGTAGCGGTAAACGGTACCAAACTCAGCCATGCGCACCGGCAGCTCTTTGTATGAATGTGGTTTTGCCTTGTAAATTTCGCAGTGATGCGGGCAATTCATTGGTTTCAGCAAATACTCTTCCCCTTCAGCGGGAGTGGTAATGGGCTGAAAAGAATCCTTACCGTATTTTTCGTAGTGCCCCGATGTTTTATACAGTTTCACATCGCCAATGTGTGGTGTCATCACCTGGTCGTAGCCATATTTTTTCTGAACCTTTTTCAGAAAATCCTCGAGTTGCATCCTGAGTTCTGTTCCTTTAGGCAGCCACAGCGGCAGTCCCTGCCCCACGGCTTCCGAAAAAGTAAACAATTCCATCTCCTTGCCAATTTTGCGGTGGTCGCGTTTTTTGGCTTCCTCCACCATTTCGAGGTATTCTGTGAGCATTTTCTGTTTCGGGAAGGTAATTCCGTAAACACGGGTCAGCATCGGGTTCTTTTCATTGCCACGCCAGTAGGCGCCGGCAATCGATGTGAGCTTAATTGCCTTAACATAACCGGTATTCGGAATGTGCGGCCCGCGGCACAAATCGGTGAAAGTACCGTGTTTGTATAAAGTTATTGTGCCGTCTTCCAGCTCGCTGATCAATTCCATTTTAAATTCGTCGCCTTTGGAATCGAACAGTTGCATGGCATCAATTTTCGAAATTTCTTCGCGCACAATATCGTTTTTCTGACGCGCTAGTTCCAGCATTTTCTGCTCAATTTTCTCCAACTCTTTTTCAGAAAGCTGCTTTTCTCCCGGCAGTGAAATATCGTAATAAAACCCGGCATCAACGGTTGGTCCGATTCCAAATTTGGTTCCCGGGTACAACTGCTCAATCGCTTCAGCCATCAAGTGAGCCGATGAGTGCCAGAAAGCTTCTTTTCCTTCCCTGTCTTCCCACGTGTGCAATTTTATCTTCGCGTTGCGGTCAATTTTACGGGTAAGATCCCAAATCTCACCATCTACCGAAATCGACAAAACATCCTTTGCCAGTCTGTTGGAAATAGAACGTGCTATTTCCAAGCCATTTGCGGGCTCCGAGAATTCTCTCACACTGTTATCAGGAAGTGTTATTTGTATCATTTGTTTTTTATTCTGTTTTTAAAGAATTGCAAAGATAATTAATCCTTCAAAAAATCAATCGCTGCAAGGTTCTTGTTTCAAAATAATAACCAATAGTCAACATGAGAGTTCAAAGAAATATTCTTCGCGTAAAAAAAGTTTCAAATAGCACCTGAAGAAAAAAAATTTAACTTTGTAGTAAATAACAATAAATATGGAATCTAACGTTAAAAAAATAGAGAATCCAAAAAAACTATCAGAAGCATTAAGGAAAATGAAACCATCCAAAACTTTCCACGCAAAAAAGCACTTGGGAAAAGTAAAGTGGAACGAAGATGCTGTTGGATATCAAAAACGGTTAAGGGATGAATGGGACTAATTTTAGATTTTAAACACATCCCCGAACTCAAATTGATGGTACTCGAATAAATAAGAAAAATTCCAAAATAATATTGAAGAGCATAATTACAATCAACATGAAACAGTCAGCATTTATAATTCTTGCAATCATCTTAAGTCTTAACCTAAACGCCCAAACCGGAGAAAAAATCACTTTTGAAGATATTTTTCAGAAAGGTACTTTCAGAGCGGAATCAGTCAAGGGTTTGCGTTCGATGAAGGATGGCGAAAATTACACCACGCTTGAAAACGGAACCCGCGTTGTAAAAAACAGTTACGAAACCGGCGAAGAGGTGGAAACGTTGTTCGACATCACCAAAATTGAAGATGCCCCCATTTCGTCGTTTTCAAACTATGAATTCAGCGAAGACGAAACCAAAATTTTGCTGACTACCGATATCGACCGGATTTACCGGCATTCTTATACAGCGCAATATTACGTTTGGAACTCGGTGACCGAAGATTTCATTCCGCTGTCGGAAAACGGTCCTCAGCAACTGGCTACATTTTCGCCCGACGGCGACCGCGTGGCATTTGTGCGCGAGAACAACCTGTTTATCAAAAACCTGAAATTTGGCAACGAAACCCAGATTACCCACGACGGTGAAAAGAATAAAATCATCAACGGCGCGCCCGACTGGGTTTACGAAGAGGAATTCGGTTTCAACAAAGCTTTCTGGTGGTCGCCCGACAGCAAATTCCTGGCATTTATCCGTTTCGATGAAACCGAGGTGCCGGAGTTCAGCATGACCATGTACGCCGGTCAAAAACCGCAAATCGACAGCAACCGCATTTACCCGTCGCTTGAAACATTTAAATATCCCAAAGCAGGGGAGAAAAATTCAGATGTGACTGTTCATACCTACGAACTTTATTCGCGCACAACAATGGATGTTGATTTGGGCGATATGAATGACTTTTATGTGCCCCGCCTGAAATGGACACCCGATGCTGAAGATTTGGTAATTATGCGCGTTAACCGTCGTCAAAACCAGGTAGATGTGTTGTATGCCAACCCTTACACCGGTGATTCGCGGCCGATTCTCACCGAAAAAAATGACAAATACATTTCGGAAGAGTTTTATGATGCCTACACCTATCTCGATGATGGCCGTTTTGTCATCCAAAGTGAACGCAACGGCTGGTCGCACCTTTATTTGTACGACCGCCTCGGATTTTTGCAGGGACAACTGACCAAAGGGGAATTTGACGTAACCGATTTTTATGGCTACGACAAAGACAAAGAACTTTTTTACTACCAGGCAGCCGCCGAATCACCATTGCGCCGCGAAGTTTATTTTATAAATGAAGAGGGCGACGAAAAAGGAAAACTTTCGAAACTTGCAGGTACCAGCCGCGCCGATTTCAGCGAAAATTTTAACTATTATGTAATGTACTACAGCAGCAACGAAACACCCACACTCATTTCGTTGTACGAAAACGGAAAACGCAGCAGAGACAAAGAACTGGTAAGGGTTTTACAGGATAATACAGTGCTGAAAAACAAGCTGCAAAATTTCGATATCCCGCAAAAAGAATTTTTCCAATTCACAACTTCCGAAGGAATTGAACTAAACGGGTACATGATTAAGCCCGAAGGTTTTAATGAAACAAAAAAATACCCGGTGCTGATTACGCAGTACAGCGGCCCCAATTCGCAATCAGTGAAAGATTCGTGGAGTGGCATTGGCTGGAACCATTACCTGGCGCAGGAAGGATTTTTGATTGTTTCAGTCGACCCGCGCGGAACGGCTGCCCGGGGAGAAGCTTTCCGGAAAGCAACCTACCTGCAACTGGGCAAATACGAATCGGACGACATGGTGGAAACAGCCAAATACCTGGAAACACTTCCGTATGTTGACGACAGCAATATTGGCATTTTTGGCTGGAGCTACGGTGGATTTATGACCTGCCTGACTATGGAAAAAGGAGGCAGCCTGTTTAAAGCCGGAATTGCAGTGGCACCGGTTACCAACTGGCGGTTTTACGATACCATTTACACCGAGCGCTACATGCGCACGCCCCAGGAAAACCCGGAAGGTTACGACCAAAACTCACCGCTGTTTTTTGCAGGTGATATTGAAGGCAGACTTCTCATTGTTCACGGCTCGGCCGACGATAATGTACATGCACAGAATACGTATGAATTTACCGAAAAACTGGTGCAGGCCGGTGTTCAGTTCGACATGGCCATTTATACCAACCGCGCGCACGGAATTCGTGGTGGAAACACAACCATGCACCTTTACACTAAAATGACCAACTTTTTGAAAAATCAGCTTCAGTAAAATCCGGGTTCAAAAAAAAGAAAAACATTAAAATGAAAAAGATAGGAGGATATTTCCTGCAAGGCGTTTTGCTGGTGGCTCCAATTGCTATCATCGGTTATATCCTCTGGTCGCTTTTTGTTACGGTGGATGGCTGGCTGACCGAAAACATCGAAAAATGGATCGGGTTTATGGTGCCAGGACTTGGAATTGTTGGGTTGTTTGTTGTAATAACTTTGCTCGGTTTCGTAGGACAAACAGCCATCGTTCGTCCATTTAAAATTCTTTCAGGCAAACTTATTCGGAGAATTCCAATCCTGAATTTACTTTACACATCACTTAATGATCTGTTTTCAGCTTTTGTGGGCAAAGAAAAAAAGTTCAACATGCCGGTAAAAGTACTTTTCAACAAAGAAAACAGCCTCTGGAAGTTGGGATTTGTTACGAAAAACACACTTGCCGAAATTGAAAACGAAGAACTGGCCGCCGTTTATTTTCCGCATTCCTACAACTTTTCGGGCGAACTGTACCTTGTTCCCCGTGAACGAATTGAGCGTGTGAATTTGCCCCCAACAGAAGTTATGAAATTCATTGTTTCCGGTGGTGTTACGCAGTTCGGAAACACCGAACTGCCAAAAACCGAACCTGTTAAAAATGAACAGTAACCAAAATCAATATAAAAAATTGCCACCTTTCAATGCGGTAATTTTCGACATGGATGGGGTGTTGGTAAATTCCGAACCGTTTTATGTGGAAGTGGAACAAAAAAATTTCCGTCAACTGGGACTTTTCATTTCCAGTGAAGAACATCAAACCTACCAGGGAACAGCCACCGACCGGATGTGGCAGTTGATAAAAGAACGCCACGGAATTGTGCAAACGGTGGAGGATTTGGTGGAAATGACCAACAATTTGGTTACGCCGTATTTTCATTCGCTTGAAAAAATGGAGCCGATGCCCGGTGTTGGAAATCTCATCGAAAAACTGAAGGAAAAAGGAGTTCCGCTGGCCCTGGCTTCTTCTTCTTATGCTGATGTGATTGAAATTATTTTGCAGAAAACCGGACTGAAAAAATATTTTGATGCCGTGGTTAGCAGCCAGATGGCCGGTGCCAGCAAACCCGAACCCGATATTTTTTTGCTGGCAGCCGAGAAACTGGGAATACAGCCTGAAAAGTGCCTGGTGATTGAAGATTCCACCAATGGAATAAAAGCGGCAAAAACAGCCGGAATGTTCTGTGTGGCTTTCGCCGGTCCCGGCTCCGAATTGCAGGACCAAAGCCAGGCCGATTTGATTATTGGTAATTTTGGGGAGTTGGATTTTTAGAATAAATCGACCGGGTTAATTTTCAATATCTCTTTCCAGCTTAATCCGTCATTCGAAATTAAGTACATTTTGTATGGTTTGAAATGTGAACTGAATCGTTGCATTCCTTTAGTGTATTTTGCAGAACCGATTTTCACTTCAATCCCGATAACTTTGTTTTTGTATTGAAGAATAAAATCTACTTCAAAGTTGCCTTCGCGCCAGTAATTCAACTTCAGGTTGTTTGCTCTGGCTGAATTGAACAAGTGTGCGCCAATGGCTGACTCAACATGTCTTCCCCAAAGTTCGGTATTTTCAAGCACCTCAGAAAAATGGAATTCAGCCAAAGCACTCAAAAAAGCCATATTTTGAACCTGGAATTTTGGACTTGAAGATCGTTTGGTAATCTTTCCCCTCGAAAATTTTTCCAATCCCGAAAGTAATCCGGCACTGTCAAGTAGATGTAAATAATGTGATAAAGTTGTGGTATTTCCTGCATCCTGAAGCTGCCCCAAAATTTTTGTAAACGATAAAATCTGGCCGGAATAAGAACAGCCCAATTCAAAAAGGTTTCGCAGCAGAGCAGGTTTGTTGATGTTTTCCATCAATAAAATATCGCGCGAAATAGTGGTTTCAATAAGCGAATTTATGATGTAATCGTTCCACCGTTGTTCATCGCTTACAAGGTCCGCTGCTCCCGGATACCCACCGAACCAAACAAATTGTTCCTCAGAGTACCCAAATGCCTTGTTCATTTCTTCAAAATTCCAGTGCCCCGTATATATCACTTCAAATCTGCCCGCCAAAGATTCAGTCAAACCTTTCTGAATAAGTAACCTTGAAGAACCAAGTAAAACCAATTTGATTTCAAGGCCGTTCAACATATCCGAATCCCAATTTGCCTTGACCATTTCACTCCAGTCGGGAACTTTCTGAACTTCATCAATTACAAAAATCAATTCAGAAAAATTGCCGGTTTTCAGCTTTAACCGGGCATTGTTCCATTGCTGTTCAATCCATTCGGGCCCAATGTTTATTACACCATCAGCAGAAATATAAATAGAAGGGGTTTGAATTTCTTTTAAGACCTGGTGCACCAATGTAGTTTTCCCCACTTGCCGAGGGCCGGTAATCACCTGAATGAACTTTTTAGGTTCTTTCAATCTTTTTGTTAGAGTCTGAAAATAAGGCCTTTTGAACATGATTTTATATTTTACTCAATGCACTGAGTAAAATTACTCAATGCGTTGAGTAAAACAAAATTTAA
>DATFJO010000644.1:0-13696 GCA_035269145.1 Tangfeifania sp.
AAAACAAAAACGATGCAATACGTAAATTTAGCTGACGACATTTATTTTTTGGGATACAACGACCGCCGCACAAACCTCTTTGAAAATATATGGCCAATTCCCCATGGAATTTCATACAACTCCTACCTGATTGTGGATGAAAAAATCGCGCTGATTGACACGGTAGAACGTTCATTTATTGATGAATATCTTGAAAGCATCGAAGAAATTATTGGCGATCGCCCCATCGATTACCTGGTGATTAACCACATGGAACCCGATCATTCGGGAGCGCTGAAAGCTATCGTTCAGAAATATCCTGAAATAACATTGGTGGGCAATAAAAAAACGTTTGCATTTGTAGAGAGCTTTTACATGGAGCCGGAGAATGTGCACATGGTTCACGACAATGATGTTTTGGAACTCGGAAAACACCGTCTGCAGTTCCAAACCATACCCATGGTGCACTGGCCAGAAACAATGGTGACCTACGAAGAGACCAACAAAATTCTATTCTCAGGCGATGCATTCGGAAGTTACGGAACGCTTGACGGCGGCATTTTCGACGATGAAATCAACCTCAATTTTTATGAAATTGAAGTGATGCGTTATTTCACCAACATCGTTGGAAAATATTGCCCGCACACCCAGCGCGCCATAAAAAAACTGGCGCCACTCGACATTAAAATGATTGCCGCCACTCACGGTCCCATCTGGCGCACCGACCTCGACTGGGTACTGACCCGCTACAACAAATGGAGTTCGTACGACCTCGACAAAGGTGTGGTCATTGTTTACGGTTCGATGTATGGAAACACGCAAAAAATGGCAGAAGTAATCGCCCGCCGGCTGGCAGAAAAGGGCATCAAAAACATTCGGGTTTACGATGCTTCAAAAACGCATTCATCTTATATTATCAACGATATTTTTAAATACAAAGGGTTTATTGTTGGTAGTCCGGCCTACAACAACGCACTTTTTCCGAATGTGCAAACCCTGCTTTCAACCATTGAGCACATGGCTCCAAAAAACCATTATCTCGGCATTTTCGGAAACTTTGCCTGGAACGGTGGTGGTGTGAAAAACCTGAAAACATTTGCTGAAAATATTAAGTGGGAGCAGGTGTATGAACCGGTTGAAGAAAAAGGTTCGTTGAAAAAAGAGCGGAAAGAGGAACTGCTAAAACTGGCCGATGCCATGGCAGAAAAGCTGCATGCGGACTTTGAATAGAGTGTGGCGATTTCTCTCAATAGGATCACAATGTGGCGAATCACCATTTTTTTACATTTCATGGGTGGAGTGTCACTTTGTAATCACATCGTGAAATAATTACAATCCAGAAATAAATTAAAGGTTCATCTTTCCTCCACTTCACGAGAAATGGCATGTTTTACCAATTGATTCAATGTTATGCCTTTTGCAGTTGCTCTTTGAGCTGCTTTTTTATGTAATTCCTGGCTGATACGTACATTGAAACTACCTTTATAAGACTTTTCAACTGGCTTCCCTTCTCTTTTGCAGTCTTCAATGTGAAGATTTACCATTTCCTGAAAAGCATTTTCCAGCTCATCAACAGAAATTCCCTCAAAGGTAACCAGGTCGTTAATTCCTTCAATTTTGCCAAAAAAAATGTGATCATCTGCACTGTAATTAACAGAACCTATAAACCCTTTGTATGTAAGAATATTATTCATAATAATCCATTTGATTTTAATTCTCCATCAACTAAATCGAGTTGATATCGCTTCAAAATATTTCCAGGGTGAGGCTTATGTAATTTAATTTTATGTTCTGAGTTTTCATTTGCAAAAACTATCCTGGAACCACTTGCTTGTGAAGAAATATACCCAAAATGATTCAACAGCTTTTGTAACTCATTGTAGGTAAAATCTTTTGGTTTTGATTTGAAACGATCTATTAGCTTCTCGATTCTACTCATGAAACAAATTTACAAAAAAGCAACTATTAATTAGTTGCAGGATTGGATGTTTTTTAAAATCTCAGCTTAAATTGTTACTATCTGACAATTATTTATCCTCTTGTAAAAACCGGCCGATTGGTTTTTGACATTCCTGGATTGTAATTGTATCCATCCATATCAAAAGCCTGCAAATCGGTTACTTTTTTAATGTCATTTTCGATTATAAAACGTGTCATCATGCCGCGGGCCTTTTTTGCATAAACCGAGATAATTTTATAATGCCCGTTTTTCATGTCTCTGAATTCGGGTGTAATAATTTCCTTTCGCAGAATTTTGGTGTCGATGCTTTTAAAGTATTCTTTCGAAGCCAGATTAATCAACACACCACTTCCCGACTCTTCCACCGCTTCCCGCACTTTTTCAGAAAGCTGTGGATTCCAGAATTCATATAAATTATTTGCTTCTCCGCTTTTCAGCTTTGTTCCCATTTCCAGGCGATAAGGCTGAATTAAATCCAATGGTTTCAGCACTCCGTAAAGTCCGGACAAAATTCGTAATTTTTTCTGGGCTTGTTTCAATTGTTTCGCTGGCAGTGAATTGGCATCCAATCCGCGAAATACTTCGCCGGAAAAAGTAAGAACGGCTTGTTTGGCATTTTCGGGAGTAAACGGCAAATGCCAGGTTTGAAAACGTTGAAAATTTAGCTCAGCCAAATCCTTTGAAATCCCCATCAGTTTTGAAAGATGATCCGGGCTCATTTGTTTGAGCTCCTCCACCAGTTTTTCTGATTCCCCCAGTAATTCGGGCAAGGTGTATTCTTTTGTTTTCGGTTTTGTATCAAAATCCAGCGATTTTGCCGGTGAAATAACAATCAGCATAATTCTTCTTTTTTTGATGGAAACGAACAAATTCTAAAAAAGTTCAGGATTCAAAGTTGAGGTCAACCCGAATTCCGTAATGTGTTAACAGCCTGTTGCAATGCCTGTCTTTCAGCCTGCGGAAGTCCTTCCTGCTTCAACGTATTTTCATACAATTGAATGGCCTGATTTGTTCTTCCGTCTTTCATATAAATATCGGCCAAAAAACTAACGGCGTTTAAATACAACGGATGGTCTTTTACCAGTTTTTCAAGCGTCTTTTCTGCCGCTGCTTTTTGATTATTTTGCAACTGATAATATGCCAGCGTATATGCATATTTTGGTTCATCGGGCCGGGCTTCAGCGGCAACAGATGCATATTCAATGGCCTCGTCCACATTTCGTTGCGAAACAATAACACTGAGATTGTAAGCCGCAACTGCCTGTTCAGGATTGGCATTCATTGCAGCTTTCAGCGCCTCTTCCGCTTCCTGCATTTTTCCCTGTTCAGCCAGTAGAAGCCCAAGGTTCAGGTTAGCAGCTTCGTTATCCGGATCAATTTTCACGGCCTCTTTGAGATTTTCTTCGGCTTTTGCTGCATTGCCCATGTACGAATAAAGCACACTACTGTTGATAAGCGGCATCAGCGCCTCAGGGTAAAGCCGGGCTGCTGTTTCATACGAAGAAAGTGCTTTGTTTGCTTTTCCTTCGTTCTGATAAAATATTCCAAGATTGTAATACGAGCTCCAGTCGTCGGGCCGTGCCACCATCGATTCGATGTATTCTTGTGTAGCTTCATCAACCACTTGTTTTTCAGACTCCGGGAAACGACTGTCTTCAAATCCGGCGAGTGAAGCGGCTGCAGAAACACGCACCAGCCGGTATTCATCTGTTGCTGCGCCCACAAGTGCTTTCCTGGATTCTTCGGAGAAATTACCTGTTAACGATGAAGCTGCTGCAGCCCTTGCCAAAGGTGATTTATTTTCCGTTAAGGCTTCAACCACTGTTTCCCATTTCTCTTCTTTTGGTGAATTGGCCAGCAAGCGGATAAAAGAAGTTACAACCACTTCGTTGTATTTATTTTCACTGATAATTTCCAGCATTTCATCAATGCGGCTCCAGTTTCCTTCGCGGGCTTCCTTAATAAGTTGCGCCCAGTAAAGTGTTTCCTCCTGGTAATCGCCGTTTGGCCTTGCTTTTACAATTTCATTGGCCCATTCCGGCGACTTGTCATCGTGACATTGATTGCAGGAATTGGGCGAACCAAATTTGATTGTGGCTTCCGGCATCGGTGGCCTGAACGAGTGGTCGCTGCGAAGAAAATGCCCTACAAACTCGCGAGTGGGCACATGGCAATTTACGCAAAGTGAACCTTCACTATCGGCTTTATGCATGGTATGTGCAACCAGGCCGCCTTCCGTTTTTCTATCCTGATGACAAGAAGTACAGGCATCATTGGGATTTTCAGCAAAACGGTTCCGGCCGCTGGAGGTATGACAGGTAACACAATGCAAATCGCTTTCCTGAATACACGGGTTCATTTTCCAGCCGGTCATGGTGTAGTTTTCACCTAAATCTCTTCCATCAGGATAAAAATCGGGGTCTTCAAGTGTCGCCAGGTTGAAATGATCGAAATAAGGTTCTGGTGGTACATAATTTTTGGTAATCCGGCTTCCTTTGGCATGGCACACAGCACACGAGGAATTATGTTCTTCAGGAGTAAAGGTACTGGTTACAAGTATTTTCCAATCCTCAGGCTCTTCACCTTTCTCTTCAGCCTCCTGAAAAACCCTCACATGTTCGGCACTGGGGCCGTGGCACGTTTCACAATTGATGCCCGCCTCTTTAAAAGTGGTGTGATAGGTATCGGATTCCAAATTATAATTGGAAGAAACCTGGCTAACATGGCAATTGTAGCACGCATTATTAAAAACATACATGCGGTCGCGCCAGGGCAATGCTTCATCTTCCTGCTCCGTATCCACAAAATGGCGCACTGCCGACTCCGGATAATTAAACCACATCTGGCGGTTCACATCGTAAGCCATTGGCATGGTTTGCAATTTACCTTTATCGAGCGGAACAAGAAATGTAAACACATTCTTCCCGCCTAACGACCATTCCACAGTATATTTATTCACTATTTCATCATTCTCTTTTTCGAGCATTATCATGGCTGAATCCTCATAAATTACCTGATAATTTTTCGCTTCAATCTCCATGTTTTCACTCGCCGGAAGCTGATATTCCTTTAAAAAGTCAGCATTAACGGGTTGCATAGCCTTTCCATGCCATGAGGGCGCCCACAATTCATAAAAGCGCTCATGGCACTGAATACAACTTTCAGAACCTGAATAACCATCTTCCGCAACCTGATTTTTCTCTTTTTGAACACACGATGTGGCAAACATTGAAAGAATTGCCAGCAGTAAATAAAAGTTTCTCCCCGTCATATCCTGAGTTTTTGTTCTACAAATATTATTATATTTTCATTTGGAATGAATTTAATTTGTATAAGAGTTTATTTTTTCTGTTGATTATGAAAATTTTATAGATATCAGAATATGAATTATCTTGAAAAATCAAAAAAATATGAAATTCATTACAAAAATGTATCTTTGTGAAATACAACATTATTAGGCTATGAAGTATACAATAACTATTGATGATAGCACAAAAGCGGGAGCAGGGCTTCTTGAAGTAGCCAAAGGTATTGCTAAAGCATACAAATCCGTGAAAATATCAAAAATAAGTGATGAGGATGAATGGATTGCTGCAGAAATTGAAAAATCAAAAAAATCAGGAAAAGCGGACAAACAAAAAATACTCGAGCGCTTTCAGATTCATTAAATGAACGTAGAATTTTCAAAATCATTCGATAAACAAACTACCCGCATTCAAGACAAACGTCTGTCAAAAAAAGTTGGAACCATTATAAAAAAAGTTATGGATTCAAAATCAATAACCGAAATTCCTAACATTAAACCTATAACAGGTCATCCCGGTTATTATAGAATTCGAATAGGAAAATATAGGATAGGAATATCACTTGAAGGAGAAACCGTATGGTTTCACTTTATTGGAAAAAGAGACGAATCAACATATAAAAAATTTCCATGAAAACTGAAAATCATATTCCAGTTTGAATGGTATCATACCCGCAACAAAAAAACTATGAAGCTTGGAATCATCAGAGAAGGAAAAACACCACCCGATAACCGCGTGCCGTTAACACCGGAACAATGTCTGGAAGTACAAAAAAAATTTCAAAACGTGGAAGTGCTGGTACAACCAGGCAAAGTACGATGTTTTACAGACGAAGATTATAAAAAAGCCGGCATTAAAGTGCAGGAAGATTTATCATGCTGCGATGTTTTACTTGGCGTAAAAGAAGTTCCTACCAATGATTTAATTCCGGGTAAAATCTATTTCTTCTTTTCGCATACCATTAAAAAACAGGAATATAACCGAAAACTTCTCCAGACAATTCTCGAAAAAAATATTCAGTTGGTAGATTACGAAGCGTTAACTGACAAAAACGGATTTCGCATCATCGGATTCGGCCGATTTGCAGGATTGGTAGGGGCTTACAGCGGAATCAGGGCTTATGGCCTGCGAAACGATTTTTTTAGGTTGAAGCCGGCTTACAAATGCACCGGTCTGGATGAAATGTTTTCGCAGCTTGATAATATTGAAATGCCACCCCTTAAAATTGCGCTCACCGGCGATGGCCGCGTGGCGCAAGGCAGCCTCGAAGTTTTAAACCACCTGAAAATCAAACAGCTTTCTCCGGAGGAATATTTAACAATTAAAAATCCTGATGAGCCGGTTTTCACCCAACTCAGTCCGGGTAATTATGTCCGGGAAAAAGACGGTTCCGCATTCGATTTGAACCATTTCTTTAAACATCCTGAAATGTATGAAAATGTCTTTCTGCCGTTCACTAAAACAACCGACATTTTAATTGCTGCCGCTTATTGGGACCCGAAATCGCCGGTGCTTTTTACGGCTGAAGATATGCGCCGGGATGACTTCCGGATTCGTACTATTTCTGACATCACGTGCGATATTGAAGGTTCCATTCCCTCTACCAAACGGGCAGCAACCATCGACGATCCGTTTTACGATTACAACCCGGTTACCGAAAAAGTAGAACCGGCGTTTGTTTCGCCAAAGAACATTACGGTTCAGGCAGTCGATAACCTCCCTAACGAACTGCCCAAAGATGCATCGCAGAATTTTGGCCGTAACCTGATTGATAAAGTTTTTCCCAGCCTTTTCGAAAATGACAATGAAGGGATTATTAAAAGGGCTTCAATAACGAGAAATGGAAAATTAACTGAACGTTTCGCTTATTTGGAGGATTTTGCGGAAGGAAAATAAAAACGCCACCTGCTTTCACAAGTGGCGTTGTACGAATTCACATTCTTTCCTTCGTTATTTTATCAACTCAACACTTCTTCTCACAAATTTATCCAAATCGGCGCCTTTGAGCATGTTGTTGGCAAGCAGCGCCAAATCAACCATCTGTTTGGCCAGTTTGTTTTTCTTGCCAAAATCGGCCAGTTTGCTGCGCTTGTTCTCTTCAAGTTTTGCCAACTCGTTGTTCACACTTTCCAGGTTTTCCTTATCAGCCTGCGGAACTTCTTCCTCTTTTTTGCCTTCCTTGGCTTTCTCAAGTTTTTCTGCCTCCGCTTTTTTGGCTGCAATATCTGCATTCATTTTTTCAAGCTGAGAGTTCAGCTTTTTATCTTTGGCGTCAATTACTTTTTTCACCAACGGATGTCCGGTATTTACTACCAAATTTAAGCTGTCGGGGAAATCGCCGTACATGTTCATTCCTCCCTGAGCGGCGCTCATATCTTTCATGCGGCGCATAAATTCGCTTCGGGTAATTACCATCGGACTGGCATTTTCGCCTAAATCCTTGAAATCAACAATAAAAGTATGATCATTCTTTTCAGGAACAACAGCCTGGAAAACCGGAGTAAGTTCTTGCTTTTCTTCCCACGAAAGTTCTTCTTTTTCCGAATCTTCCTTCTTAATCAGGTTTTCAACCACATCGGCATCCACACGCACAAACTGTATGTCCGGCTGTTTCTGCTCGAAACGATTAATCAGGTGCGGAGCCAGCACATCATCCAGAATCAGCACATCGTAGCCTTTGGCACGTGCGTCTTCCACAAATGTATACTGTTCCTCCTGGTTGGTCGTGTACAGGTGAACCAGTTTGTTGTCTTTGTCGGTCTGGCTGTCTTTAATCAGCTTTTCATATTCTTCGAAAGTGAAATATTTTCCTTCCGCATTTTTGAAAAGGAAAAAATTCATCGCACGGTCGTAAAACTTATCATCAGTTAACATTCCATACTCAATGAAAATTTTCAGGTCGTCCCATTTCTTTTCGAAATCCTCACGGCTTTCTTTGAAAATTTCACTCAACCGGTCAGCCACTTTTTTGGTAATGTGGTTGCTGATTTTTTTCACATTCGAATCGCTTTGCAGGTACGAACGTGAAACGTTCAATGGGATGTCTGGCGAGTCGAGCACACCGTGCAGCAGTGTCAGAAATTCAGGAACAATGCCTTCAACCGAATCGGTTACAAAAACCTGGTTGCTGTACAATTGAATTTTATTTTTCTGAACCTCGAAATTGTTTTTGATTTTCGGGAAGTACAAAATTCCGGTCAAATTGAACGGATAATCAACATTCAGGTGAATGTTGAACAATGGCTCATCGGCCATCGGGTACAACCTGCGGTAGAAGTTTTTGTAATCTTCATCTTTCAGGTCGGCCGGCATTTTTGTCCATGCAGGCTCAGTATCGTTTATCTGGTTTTCCTTGTCGGTTTCAACTTCTTTTCCGTCTTTCCACTCTTTCTGTTTTCCAAAAACAACCGGCACCGGCAAAAACTTACAATATTTATCGAGGATTTCACTGATTTTGCCTTCATCCAGAAACTCTTCGGAATCGTCGTTGATGTGCATTACGATGTCGGTTCCAACATCTTCTTTTTCAACTTCATCCAGCGTAAACTCCGGGGTACCCTGACACGTCCATTTTACTGCCTTCGAACCTTCCTTATACGATTTGGTGATGATATCCACTTCTTTCGAAACCATAAACGAACTGTAAAATCCGAGTCCGAAATGGCCGATGATGGCGTTGGCATCATCTTTATATTTTTCCAAAAAATCGTTGGCTCCCGAGAAAGCGATCTCGTTAATGTACTTCTCGATTTCTTCGGCCGTCATCCCGATTCCGTTATCCGAAACCGTGATGGTTTTGGCCTCTTTATCGAGTTTCACACGTACTTTCAAATCGGAAATATCGCCTTTGTGTTCGCCTTTCGAAGCCAGTGTTTTTAACTTCTGTGTGGCATCCACTGCATTCGATACAATTTCCCGTAAAAAGATATCGTGATCGGAATAGAGAAATTTCTTAATAATGGGGAACAGATTTTCACTGGTTACGCCAATTTTTCCTGTTTGCATACTATTTTGGTTTAAATATTACTTTAAAAATTACTTGTCCCCTGAATTCAAACCGTATGCCAAGCAGAATTTATGACGAATTGTCATAATTTCCAGTATGAACAAGAATCACTTTATTTCAATATCCGAACATTTTATATAAATTTGAAAAATGTAATTTTAATGAATATGGAACTGTTATTAAAAGGTAACAAAAAACAATTAAGAGTATTCGCCGATTTAGCTAAAATGCTAAACATCCAGCATCATACTATTACTGAAGAAATGGAAGATAAGGCATTTGCTAAAGCAATTGAAGATGGCGACCAATCTATTCTTGATGAAAAAGAAGCTAAAGAATTTGAAAATTGGCTTAAAAAATGAAAATTGTTTATTCAAAGCAATTTACTAAAGATGTAAAAAAGTATCCTGAATTAAAAAATAAAGTTTTTAAGGTTATTGAAACATTCAGGTAAGCCAATTCCCTGTCAGAATTAAAATATATTAAGAAACTTCAAAGTTCAGGTAATTTCTTTCGTGTTAAAATCGGTAATTTTCGACTGGGCTTCTCATACTCAGAAAACACAATTATTTTCAAAAGATTTCTTCACAGAAAAGATATGTATAAATATTTTCCTTGAGCCTTACTAATAAATCTCCAATGAAGTTTTATGATATTTGCACTTTATTTTCTAAATGAAAAGTCACTTTATTTGTACTCCAAAATTTAAAGGAATGGAGCTGGAAAATTATTTTGGTCAATTCAGAGAAAAAATTGTTGGCATCGAACAGGAATTTGATTCCCCTTTCGGAAAGCAAAAAATTGTATATGCCGATTGGATTGCCAGTGGCCGGTTGTATCAACCAATCGAAGATAAAATTAACCATGCATTCGGGCCGTTTGTGGGAAATACCCATACCGAAACCAGTGAAACAGGCCTGCTAATGACACAAGCTTACCACCGTTCGCACGAAATCATTAAAACCCATGTAAATGCCGGACCCGAAGATGTAATTATTACTGCAGGTTTTGGAATGACGTCGGTGATCAATAAATTTCAACGAATTCTCGGATTAAAATACTGCGGAAAACTATCGCACCGCAAATGTTTTGAGGAACGTGAACGCCCGGTGGTTTTCATCACACACATGGAGCACCACTCCAACCAAACCAGCTGGTACGAAACCAATGCCGAAGTAGTAATTATTGAACCCGGCAACGGAATGACTGTGAATCCTGACAACCTACGGAAACAATTAAAAGAATATGAAGATCGACCGTTTAAAATAGGAGCGTTTACAGCATGCTCAAATGTAACCGGAGTGAGAACTCCTTATAAAGAACTGGCCCGCATCATGCACGAATTTGGCGGGGTTTGTTTTATCGATTTTGCCGCATCGGCTCCTTATGACGAAATTGACATGCACCCTGAAGATCCGAAGGAAAAACTGGATGCTGTGCTCTTTTCCCCGCATAAATTTCTGGGTGGCCCCGGCGCTTCAGGAGTTCTGGTTTTCGACCGTTCGATGTATAAAAACCAAGTCCCCGACAATCCGGGCGGAGGCACCGTTGACTGGACCAATCCGTGGGGAAAGTACAAATATGTAGACGACATTGAAGCCCGTGAAGATGGTGGAACACCGGGATTTCTTCAGTCTGTGAGGGCAGCCCTCGCTTTTGAACTGAAAGACCAGATGGGTATCGAAAATATCCACAAGCGAGAGGAAGAATTGTTGGAAATGGCGTTTAAAGGCCTTGATGAAATTCCTGCAATTAAAATCCTGGCCGACAATGTTCGCGATCGGCTTGGTGTAATTTCATTTTACATTGAAGGCATTCATTACAACCTGGTGGTTCAGATTCTGAACGATAAATACGGCATACAAACCCGTGGCGGCTGTGCATGCGCCGGAACTTACGGACACTTTCTTTTGGAAGTAACTCAGGAACAATCGCAGGAAATAACCGATAAAATAAACCACGGTGACCTTTCAGAAAAACCAGGCTGGGTGCGCTGGTCACTTCACCCTACCATGACAAATGAAGAGGTAATCCTGATGATTTCAGCGTTAAAAGACATTGTAAAAAATATTAAGGAATACGAAAAACAATACGACTACGACAACCGCAAAAATATTTTCTGGCATAAAAAAGATACAGGCAAAGAAAAAGTAATGCGCGATTGGTTTACACTTGACTAAAACAATCCCGCAACTATGAGCTTTTAAAAATTACGGAAGTTTTCATTTTTGTAAACTTATTTGTAATTTTATAGCGTGAAAGTTCAATTCAAAACAAATGAATTAAAGCATTTTTACGTTACTCCTTTAGATGAACTAAAAGGGAAGCTTCCATTTCAGCGAGAAGTTATAAAGCACTATAAAAAGAAAGTTCAACTATTAATTGCTGCTGATTCAATTGAAGAACTGGGATACTTCAAAAGCCTCAACTTCAAAAAACTTAAAGGCAAACGTAAAAATGAATACTCAATCCGGTTAAATAAACAATACCGGCTGATTTTTACGATAAACAAAAAAGATGAAAAAATCATTTTTAATGTGTTAGTAGTAGAGGAAATATCAAAACATAACGAAAAATGAATAATAAATTTGCAAATGATATGGTACCGGGCGACGCTTTTCATCCTGCTGAAATAATCAAAGAAGAAATGGAAGCACAAAATGTTAAGCAGACCGACCTGGTGCAAGCATCTGGTTATAATAAATCATTTATCAGTTTATTTCTTAAAGGTAAAAGAAGTATCACCTTGAATCTTGCACTGGCTCTGGAAAAAGTTCTGGATATTCCGGCTGAATTTTGGGTGCGTTTGCAAAAACAATATGAGATGAATAAAAGCTTAATCGAACTAAGGGAAATGAAAAACGCATCATGAAAAAGTACAAAACCGGCCTGGTTTTAAGCGGTGGTGGAACCCGCGGATTCGCTCACCTTGGAATTATCGATGCGTTGCAGGAAAAAGGAATAAAACCCGATGTTATTTCAGGTGTCAGCGCCGGTGCCATTGTGGGGGCTTTTATTGCTGGTGGGAAATCGCCACATGATACAATGGAATTTTTCAAAAAAGGCTGGTTTTTCAAATACACAAAACTTCAATTACCTGTTAATGGCCTGCTTAAACTCGACGGCCTCAAGGAAATCATCGACAAAGAAATAGGCTTTAAGAATCTTGAAGATTCTCCCCTCCCCTTTTACATTGGTGTGGCCAATTTAAACAAAGGAAAAGCAGAATACAAAAACAGCGGCCCGCTGGGACAAACCGTACTGGCTTCTTCTTCCATTCCCGTTTTGTTTGCCCCGGTAGAAATTAATGGACAGCAGTATGTCGACGGAGGATTGATGGACAATATCCCCATAGAACCCATAAAAAACGATTGCGAACGGATTATTGTAGTCAACATTGCTCCGCTTAATCCACGTTATAATTTTAAGAATCTTATACAGATAACTTCGCGCACTTTTTACATGAGTGTAAATGCAAATATGAACCTGGTTCAGAAATATGCTACTGTTTTTATCGAGCCTGAAGGAATTGACAAATACGACATTTTAACCCGGACTCATGCCGATGAACTTTACGAATTGGGGTACAATTCTCTGAAAAAGATTGAGCTTGAATCCTGAAATCGTCATTAAGAAATTTCAATTTTAAATTCTACTTTTTTCAGAAAACTGGTTATAAGTCACCTTGTTAAAGTATCGGTTAAAAAAAAATGGATTTTTGCCCGTTTTTGATTGAAAAAAGATTTTGCCAATGTAAAAACAATTGATACATTTGCACGCACGAAAAAACGGGGTAACCCGTGAGTTCATTAAAAAATTGAGGTGAAAGAGAGGCAAAGCTTTCAGAAATGAAAGAGCTTTGGTTACTTTTCCAACCAATACTTTTTAAAAGGTGAGGTGGGTGAGTGGCTGAAACCACTGGTTTGCTAAACCAGCGTAC
The DNA here is from genome assembly GCA_035269145.1 of Tangfeifania sp. Lineage (GTDB taxonomy): Bacteria > Bacteroidota > Bacteroidia > Bacteroidales > Prolixibacteraceae > Tangfeifania. Next base: position 13,191 of record DATFJO010000644.1, read on the forward strand.
GGGTAACACTGTACCGGGGGTTCGAATCCCCCCCTCACCGCTTTTAATCTTCAAACATTTTTGTTGAAGAAGGTAAAAAGTTTTTTGAAAAGTTGGAATCGCGGAATGGGAAACAAATGTACCGCGGGTTCTCCCGAAGGGATCGCTTCGCGGGAATTCCCCCCTCACCGCTTTAAAATATTATTCGGGGTATAGCACAGTCCGGTTAGTGTACCTGCTTTGGGAGCAGGGGGTCGCAGGTTCAAATCCTGCTACCCCGACGGATAGGAAATCCAAAAAACACCAAAAGCCTGTAAATCAAATGATTTGCAGGTTTTTTTTTCTGTTTTCGTCACTTCATGACTATTTTCTCGTCACATTTTGAAATTCAATGGCAGTTTTCTGATTTGGGTGCTGCAAAAATGATTTTGCGGTCTTTATTAGAAAAAACAAGAACCGTAGCGGTAGCTATAGCATCCAGATTGTATCCAAAGATCGTGGCAGATACAAGGTGGAAAAAACGAACA
>DATFJO010000645.1:0-3024 GCA_035269145.1 Tangfeifania sp.
CATCCGCGGGTCATTTGAAAACTTGGGCTTGTTGTGAATTTTAGCCATTAACGAATTGGCGCGTGTAGTAACTATCGAATAGGTATTTAAAACCTCTCCGGTTTCCTTATTTGTCCAGTCGTTCCAGAGGCCGGCCAGGTAGAGCGGTTCTTCGGAATTTTTTTTGGTGATGTAGAACGGGTACTTTTTCCCTTTAAAATCGTGGTAATCGTAAAATCCGTCGGTCGGAACCAGGCAGCGTTTGGTTTCAGCCGATTTCCGGAAAGCAGCCTTTTCAAAAATGGTTTCTCCGCGTGCATTTACTGTGCTGTTCCATATTTTTTCAGGTTCCTTTGCCCAATTGGGAACCAGACCCCATATTGCCGGCCGCGGTTCAAATGGTTTGTCGTTCTCATACACAATCACCTTCGGGTGGGTAAAAGCTGAAACCTGAAACCACTCATCGTATTGTTTAAGCAATTCGCGCCAGTGTTGGGCAGCGTCCTGGTCGCCCATGTATTGTGCCCTTTTCAGGGCCGAGCTTAACTGATGTCTTGCACTAAAACACATTGCAATTTTTTTAATTTCACCTTAAAAATAGCGAATAATTAATGGACTGTAATTATTCCTTTGTAAGAAGATTTTCCTGGATAAAATGAATCACGTTTTATTATCCAGATAAATATGAATGAAAGATTGACTATTCAGCATTAAAAATATGTTTCATGATTTTTAATACTATTTTTGCCCCTCCAAAAAATAAAACCAAAATGAATTTTAGACCAAGTTTCAATCTGAGCATACTGATTTTTTTGTTTGCTTTTTCTGCCTGCACCAATTCAGAAAAACAGGAATCCGAAGCCATGTTTATGAACAACGCGCAACACACTTCTTTTTATCACTCGGCACCGGTAAAAAATCAACCCCGTGTTTTGTGGAAGGTTAAAACCGATGGACAGGTAATTTCTTCGCCGGTAGTGGCAGGCGGGAAAGTTTTTGTTGGTAGCGCCGATAATAAACTTTACGCGTTAAATGAATCTGACGGAGAAATTTTATGGACCTTTGAAACTGGAGGTGCCATAAATTCTACGTCGCTTATAGCCGGTGGAAAAGTATTGTTTTTGAGTTATGATGGTTTCTTTTATGCGCTCGATCAGAACACTGGCGATCCAGTATGGAAATTCGAAACCGGTGGCGAATCAGTTTTTAAGGTGAAAGATTATTTCAATGGCTCTTTTCAGCCCGATTTTTGGGATTTTTATCTTTCATCGGCCACAGTAAAAAACGGCACTGTTTATTTTGGCTCGAGCGATTCAAATATTTATGCCCTCGATTTGGAAACCGGTGATAAAAAGTGGAATTACTCAACCGGTGGAAGTGTTCATTCTTCGCCGGCTATCTGGGAAAATTCACTCGTGGTTGGTTCGTGGGACAGCCGGGTGTATTGCCTTGATACCGAAACCGGTGATAAAAAATGGGTGTACACAACTGGTCGTGACACTGCAAATTATATCTGGCTGGGTATTCAGGCATCGCCGTCGATTGACAACGGTGTGGCCTACATTGGCTCGCGTGATGCCCTGTTTTACGCATTCGATATTTCTTCCGGCGATACATTGTGGACAAAAAATGAATTTAATCGTTCGTGGATGCCCAGTTCGGCAGCCATTGGCAGCGAAAATATTTACACCGGGTCATCGGATTCATTCAGCTTCTTTAGCATCGACAAGCAAACCGGAGCTATTAATTATTCCACTTCAACCAAAGCTTACACTTTTTCAAGTCCTGCCATCGACAGCGAAATGGCTTACATTGGGTCAGCCAACGGAAGATTGTATGGCATCGAACATGCAACCGGTAATATAAAATGGACATTCCAAACAGTAGGCAGCCGTTCTGATACACTGGGATTTTTTAATGAAAATGGTGATGTGGATATTGAGCGGGCAAGGGAATTGTCAGATGGCATTGAAGACATGCCCACACTTACTAAATTATATACCCGCATTTTTGAAAAATCAGGTTCCGTTTTGTCGTCGCCTGCCATTGACAACCAGGTGATTTATTTTGGCAGCTCCGACGGAAACATTTATGCTATAACAGATAAGGAATAATCAATTTTCAGGAAGAATTTTTTCGAAGTGCTTTTCGCGAAGCACGGTCCACCAACGTAAATAGCCGGTGGATTTTATCTTTTTGGCGAGTGGGTTGGTGCCCGGCCACTTTTACGAATTCGCAGTTAAGTTGATCCACTTTCCGGTAAAATTCGCGGTATAAATCGTGGTTGTTCATCAGGCGATCGTTTTTCGACCGGAAGTCGTTTTTCTCGAGTCGTTCGCGGCGGCGAAGCAATCCGGTGATATTTTGCGAATCGGTATAAACGGAAATTTTGGTTGCAGAAGATGAAATTTCATCGAGTGCCCACAACAAAGTCTCTAATTCCAGCCGCGTAGATGAGGTATTTTCAAACTGCCTGGTTTTTACCTGATTTTTAAGTGTTTCAGTTGAAATTTCAGGGTCATCAACAGCCAGGTATGCACCCACACCGGCTTTGGTTTTGGTGTTTACACTTCCGTCGGTAAAAAGCAGCAATTCGTTCATGATTCTTTTTCAGAATATATTTTTCTATTTTCGGATTAAATTGACCGGTAGTTTTTTACAAGATTAAACAAAAATATTTGGCGCAACAGATGTTTCGTTAAATTTGTTCGTCAAAAACAAAGTTCACTGAAAAATATTCTGATTGCAAATCTGAGAAAATTCAAATAATACCATAAAAATGAAACGACTAAATCTGAGAAAACCTTTCAACCCTAATCTAACCGGCTTATTGTTTATATTTTTTATTGTGATGAGCGCCTGCCAGAATAATCAGCAACAAACCATCGATCTTTCCGGCGAATGGGAATTTCAAATGGATCCTGACGATCAGGGGGTGGATGAAAAATGGTTTGATGGCGATTTTTCGGAAACGGTTCAACTGCCCGGCTCAATGGTCGAAAACGGAAAAGGTTACGACATTACACTTGAAACCGAATGGACAGG
>DATFJO010000646.1:0-2006 GCA_035269145.1 Tangfeifania sp.
CATAAAAATCCGGAGTTGTCTTTTCAGGAATTTGAGACTTCAAAACGAATGGCATCGGAACTGAAAAAAGCCGGATTTGAAGTGACCACAAATTTTGGCGGCAACAGTGTAGTAGGTGTTTTGAAAAACGGTGACGGCCCCGTGATTATGCTTCGAACTGATATGGATGCACTCCCGGTAAAAGAAAAAACAGATCTGGAGTTCGCCAGTACAAAAATGGCAGAAAATGCTAATGGAGAGGAAGTGCCGGTGATGCACGCCTGCGGGCACGACATTCACATGTCGGTGTGGACCGGAACGATTCGTACACTTGTGGCTTTAAAAGACCAGTGGAAAGGAAAACTGCTTGTAATCGCTCAGCAGGCCGAGGAATACAGCGGGGGAGCAGGAGAAGCCATCAACGCCGGACTGTTTTCAAAATTTCCTGTGCCGGATTATGCACTGGCCTATCATATCAACCCCGAACTGGAATCAGGAAAAATCGGGTTGGTGGGAGGCCCTGTTTTTGCCGGTGTAAAAACTGCCGAAATAACGGTTTTTGGGAAAGGCGGCCACGGTGCTTACCCCGAAAAATGTATTGATCCGGTGGTGATTGCTTCACGCATTGTGCTCGACCTTCAAACTATTGTCAGTCGCGAAATAAGTCCGCTGGAACCGGTTGTGGTAACAGTCGGTTCCATACACGGTGGTACACGGCCAAATATCATCCCCGACGAGGTGAAGATGGAACTAACTTTACGTTATTATTCAGATGAAGCAATTGAAAAAGTGATTTCGGCGATTGAAAGAATCAGTAAATCGGCAGCCCAAATGGCCGGAATGCCAGACGATCAGCTTCCTGAAGTAACCGTTTTACCAGCCGACACCCCACCGGTTTTGAATAACGAAGAACTTGCAAAAAACATTCACAGTTTTGCTTCTGAAATAATTGGCACCGAAAATATTCTGCAAACTTCGCCTGCCATGGTGGGAGAGGATTTCGGAAAATACGGCAGAACACCTGAAAACATCCCAATTTGCCTGATGTGGCTGGGAAGCACTTCTCCCGAATTAATGAAAGAATTGGAAACCAGTGGACAAAAACCGGCGCCGCTGCATTCTCCACAACTGAATCCGGATTACGAAAAAACCATCGAAACCGGTATCAAGGTGATGGCCGGGAACGTGATTGGATTGATGAGTAAAGAATAATTTGAAAAATGAATTTAGAAAAATGGGCAGAGTTCATGAGCAAATGAACTGTTAATTATTTAGTATATTTGATTAAATGAATAACAAGAAATGGGATAAAGAAAATTTAATTCATTACTGGCTGGAAGGGGCCGACGATGACTTTGATACCATGACCGCGATGTATGATACAAAAAGATATAATTGGTCACTTTTTATTGGGCATTTGATGCTGGAAAAATTATTTAAAGCTCTTTATGTAAAAGTGAATTCCGATTATCCTCCGTTTATTCATAATTTGTTGAGATTGGCTGAAAAATCAAATTTGAAATTAAATGAAGAAAAAAAGAAGCAACTAATTACAATCACTGCATTTAACATCAATGCCAGGTACGATGATTATAAAATGAGCTTCAAAAAGCAATGTACCCCCGATTTTACAAATGAATGGATTGAAAAAATAAAGGATTTGAGAATATGGATAAAACAGTTGATAAGTCAATAAAAGAATATATTTCACTGATTCAGGGAAAATTCTCAAACATTAAAGAGGTTTATGTTTTTGGATCTCAGGCGAAAGGAAATACAAATTACGAAAGTGACATAGATTTGGCAATTATTTTTGAAGAGGTGAATGAAGATCAGCGTTTCGATCTTCAGGTTCAATTAATGATGCTGGCATCTCAAATTGATTCCAGGATTGAACCACATCCAATATCTTTCTCTGAATTCCAATCTGGTAATCCATTCGCTGTGGAGATTAAGAAAACAGGGTTGGAGATACTGAAAGAAGCATCATAACTTATGATAAATATTTGATTTACTTTTTCGTTTTA
>DATFJO010000647.1:0-4270 GCA_035269145.1 Tangfeifania sp.
ACCAACAAAGGAATTTCCAGGTTTAATCCGGATACCGAAGAATTTCGTAATTACAATATTCATGATGGTCTTCAGGGAAATGAATTTAACAAAGGAGTTTGTTACGAAGCGCCAAACGGCGACTTTTTATATGGTGGCGTAAACGGATTAAATGTGTTCAATCCCAATGAAATTAAGGACAATCCCTATGTGCCCAATGTTTTGCTTACCGGAATGAAAATTAAAAATGAACCGGTTGAGTTTGGAAGTGAAGAAAAAATCCTTGACAAACATATTTCGGCCACTTCAGAAATTACTTTGCCCCATAATTTCTCAGTGCTGACGTTTGAATTTGTTGCCCTAAATCTGACCAAACCAGAAAAAAATCAGTATGCTTTTTATCTCAAAAATTATGATGAAGACTGGAGATATGTAAATGATCAGCAAACTGCAACCTACACCAACCTGAATCCGGGAGAATATGAATTTTTCGTAAAAGCATCGAACAACGACGGATTATGGAATGAATCGGGCACCTCGGTTAAACTGACAGTTACACCACCCTACTGGAAAACGTGGTGGTTCAGAAGTATTATCGTAGTGCTCATCTGGAGCGGATTTACACTTCTTTTTATGCTGCGTACCCGGATGATTAAGCGGCAGAAAGCAGAACTTGAAGTATTGGTGGAAAAACGAACCCATGAACTGCAATTGCAAAAATCGGCTGTGGAATCGAAAAACATTGAACTGGAAAAACAAAAGCAGGAAATTGTGCACCAGCGTGACCAGGTAAAAGCAATGACACAAAAAGTACACGAAGCCGACCAAATGAAACTGAAGTTTTTCACCAACATCTCCCATGAATTCCGCACTCCGCTAACACTTATTTTAGGACCGCTGGAAAAATTATTAAACAGCGGAAATATTCAAAAAGATATACATCACCAGCTTGCGCTTATTCACCGCAATACCCTCCGGTTGCTTAGGTTGGTAAATGAAATTATGGATTTCAGAAAAATTGAAACCGGGCGGATGAAACTGCATGTTACAAAAAATGACATGGCAGGTTTTGTGCATGATATTTATTTCAGCTTTAACGATTTGGCCAAAAGAAATCATATTGATTATACTTTTAAATGCGGGCATAAAGACATAAATGGCTGGTTTGATCGCGACAAAGTGGAAAAAATAATTTTCAACCTTATTTCCAATGCGTTTAAATTTACACCACCCGGCGGAGAAATTATTGTTGAAATAGATAAAACCGGCAATGATTCCGAGGGGCAAAATTCTGCCACCAATGCTGTAATAAAAGTAAGTGATAACGGCCGGGGAATTACAAAAGAGCACCTTGAGCGAATTTTTGATCGTTTTTATCAGGTCGAAAGCAACACTTCTGCGGTTTGGCAGGGAAGCGGAATTGGTTTGTCATTCATAAAAAACCTTGTGGAGATTCATTACGGCAATATAAATGTTGAAAGTGAAAAATGGAAAGGAACAACTTTCACTGTAACGCTGCCGGTTTCAAAAAATACATTCAACAAAAACGAAATAATCGACAGTTTATATACCGACGAAAACTTTATAGCACCTTTGCGTACTATCAGTGATATTGATGAAAATCATTTACAGGAAAACATTACCCATGAACAAAAATCGCATAAACCTTCCGTTCTGTTGATTGAAGATAACGCAGATGTACGCTTGTACATTCGCGAAGAAATAAACCATGATTACCAGGTGCTGGAGGCAGAAAACGGAAAAGAAGGACTTGAACTGGCAAGCTCAAACCATATCGACTTAATTGTCAGTGATATAATGATGCCCGAAATGGATGGACTGGAATTGTGTAAACAAATAAAAACCAATCTCGACACCAGTCACATACCGGTGATTTTGCTCACTGCCCGCACATCGGACGATTACAAGCTGAAAGGCCTTGAAATAGGTGCTGACGATTATGTTTTTAAACCGTTCAATGCCACGGTTCTTTCGGCCCGGATTAAAAACCTGATTGAATCGCGGAAGAAACTAAAAATGCAATTTAGCAGGGATTTATCGCTGTCTCCAAAAGACCTGACCGTCTCCTCGCCCGATGAACAATTCCTGACCAAAACGCTCGAAATTGTTGAAAAATTTATGTCGGATTCTGAGTTTAACGTCGATCGTTTGGTAGAAGAAATTGGAATGAGCCGCTCTGTTTTTTATCGCAAGCTCAAAAACCTGACAGGCCAGAGCGCCAACGATTTTATAAAAACCATGCGGTTGAAACGTGCGGCACAAATCTTACGTCAAAACAAACTCACCATTTCAGAAGTGTCGTATGAAGTCGGGTTCAACGATCCACAATACTTCAGTAAATGTTTCAGCAAACAGTTTGGAATAACACCTTCGCAGTTTGTATCAAAATCGGCTGCCATGAATTAGAAATTTGCTGACACAAACATCCACTTAATTGATACAAATTCCCCCGTTGAATTTGGACGGTTTCAGTTAATTGCATTTCAAAAGCATTAGGCAGGATGAAAAGCAAAAGCTTAAACCGAACTAAAACGAAATCCCTCATTTATATCATTTTAGTGATTATCATTTTTAGTTCATGCAATCATTCAAAGTCCATTCAAATTGATTTCAATAATCCCAATCCGGTTGAAATGGACGACCAGGTGGTGGTTGTGAGTCGCAAAATTTTTGAAGAAAGAATTGGAAACGACCTTGAAAATTTATTTCCGGTTCCTGCCAGCCGGTTTCAAACATTACCTGTTCAGTTCGATGATTTGGATGGAGATGGAAAATGGGATGAAGTTGCATTCCTGACCTCCTTCAATCCGGAAGAAAAAAAATCAATTGAGTTTGCACTTGAAAATGAGGTTAATCAAACTGAAGATTTTGAAAGTTTCACGAATATACATTTTGGTGCGAAACCAGCGGCAGATAAACCAGCACAACCTGTGGATTATTTTGTATTGAACGGAAACGATTTACCCTGGGATGATGAGTACTATCCGTTTCAAATGGATGGTCCGGCATGGGAAAACGACAAAGTGGGCTTTCGGTTGTACTTCGACGGAAGAAATGCCAAAGATATTTTTGCCAAACGCAAACCAGAATTGGTGCTCGAAAATATAGGACTCGACAGTCTGGGAAACCCGGTTGATAATTATCATGTTCTGGAAGACTGGGGCCGCGATGTGTTGCAGGTCGGGAATTCGCTGGGAGCAGGCGGCCTGGCCATGCTGAAAAACGATTCGCTGCACCGGCTTGGAATTATTCGGGGCGCTGAGCAGGATGTGGTGGATTCCACAGTTTTCAGGTTGATTAATAAAGGTCCAGTTCGGGCAATTTTTAGTTTAACATATCATGGCTGGCAAGTTGAAAATGAGAAGATCGATTTGCAGGAAATTATCAGCATAAATACAGGCGAATTCTGTTTCCATTCTAAGGTAATTCCAATTAATTCTGGTAAAAGAATAACACTGGTATCTGGCATGTCAAACCTGAATAACGACAAACCATTGCAAGTTATTGAAACCGATTCAAAGCTTACGCTGCTGACCCACGACAAACAATCTTACGAAAAGGAATACTTTTTAGGAATGGCGTTGTCGGCAGAAAAAGCTTCCGAAACTGCTTATAATCAGGCTACCGATTCCGGACAAGGTGTTGTTTCAAGTTACTACATCAGTCAGTCTGTTAAACCCAACCAGAAATGGGAATACACTTTTTACGCCTGCTGCGAACTGGCTAATCCTAAATTCAGAAACCAGGAATTTTTCAAAAACTTCATTCAGAAAGAACTTGAGAAAAAAGATATAGAAATTCAACTTTAAAATAATCAGACTATGCGATTTTTGACACTGACATTTTCCTTATTAATTGTCTCATTTTTATATAGTGAAGCACAAAATGAGTTAAAAAACTCTCCGATTGAAAAAATCAAATTGGTGGCCGATCACATCATCGATTCCAATCCGTTTCATTACGTTTTAAAACCCACCGAAAAAAAAGAATCGCTGGCCGATTTAAATTACATCGATTTCGGACGCACATTCGGAAATCACAGTTCGGCGGTTGCTTACGGACTTAGCTGGCTGAACAGCCCGGTTGAACAGGAAATTACACTGCAACTGGAATATGCAGGTGGATTGAAAATCTTTTTGAACGATGAAGAAGCTTACAGCGATGAGTCAAAGCGCGAGGCAAACATCAGGATTGAAGAACGCAGCCTGGAACTTTCGAAACAGGTTACCCTGAATCTAAAAGCAGGTCAAAACAAACTGCTAATTAAATC
>DATFJO010000648.1:0-31608 GCA_035269145.1 Tangfeifania sp.
GTTTTATCATCCAATCCGGGACGAGTTCTTTTCGCCCTTTCATTCAAAAGAATTTCTTTCCATCTTTTTACTTTCTCACTGAGTTGTTTTTCGGTCAGGTTATTTTTTGCAGCAAACGAACTGTCGGCTTCATCACGGAGCAAAATATTTTTCCCCTGCTCCCAAAATCCTTTGCCATCAACATCAAAATAATTCTTAAACAATGAAAAATCATTACCTAAAATGTTTTTCAGTTCTTCTGATTTCCACACATAGAATTTTCCTTCTTCGCCTTCGCTGTCGGCATCGAGTGAAGAATAAAGCGCTCCGTTTTTTCCGGTCAGCTCACGATTGATAAATCCGACCGTTTCATAAATAACATTTTTAAATTCATCGTTTCTGAATTGCTGAAAAGCTTTGGAGTAGAGGCTTAAAAGCTGGCCGTTATCGTACAGCATTTTTTCGAAATGCGGCACTTTCCATTTTTCATCCACCGAATAACGGGCAAATCCTCCTCCAACCTGGTCGTAAATTCCGCCACGCGCCATTTTTTCGAGTGTCAGTTTTACGAAGTTCAGAACTCTGTCATTGTTAAACATTTTTCCGTAGTACAATAAAAAATCGAGGTTAACCGGCATCGGAAATTTGGGAGCTCCTCTGTTTCCGCCGTTTTCATAATCGAACCTTTCCTGCCAGTTATTCACTGCTCTTTCCAAAAGCTGCGAATTGGGCGCAATTAATTTCTCATTTTCCTCAAAGATTTTCAGCGATGCCTGCTCAATTCCGCTTTGAAGACTTTCAGCATATTCCCTGGTTTTTTCCCGGTTTTGTGCGTAAAAATCAGCCACTGCAGTAATATTTTTTATCCAGTGTTCTTTCGGAAAATAGGTTCCGCCCCAAATTGGTTTTCCATCGGGCATAGCAATCACATTCAGCGGCCAACCGCCCTGCTGCCCCATCAAATGCACCGAAGTCATGTAATAATTATCCACATCGGGGCGCTCTTCGCGATCCACTTTTATGCAGATAAAACGCTCATTCATAACCGTTGAAACCTCTGTGTCTTCAAAACATTCGTGCTCCATTACATGGCACCAGTGGCAGGCTGCATACCCGATGCTTACCAGCAAAAGCTTATTCTCGCTTTTGGCTTTTTCAATCAGCGACTCACTCCATGGGTGCCAGTCAACCGGATTGTGAGCATGCTGCAACAGATATGGCGATGAAGATTTTATGAGTTCATTTGTATAAGTATGTTCCATTTCGTAATTTTTTAAAACAGGTATTTATCTCTTCCTGATATAATTTACTAACCTTTCCTGCTTTAGGAACAATAATGAATTCTGAAAGTTTGGAAATAATAATTGTACCCGGAGATAAATATTTTAGTTGGCATTTATGCTGAAATTTGTAACTTTCGGTCCTTAATCAGTTATTAAAACCATGCAGAAATACATAAAAAAAATCGCATTCTATATTGTGGCACTTGGGTTGGTCTTTAATTTATCTTGTATTAATGGAGAAGAGACAGAAGAAAGAACGTTTGATGATGAACTTGCTGAACTGGATTCGATGCTCAATAAATTGACAGAAGCTGGTTATGATATTGATACAACCAGCATAGGTGTTTATTACATTGTGAAAGAAGAAGGTGAAGGCCCGTTTCCACAACCCGGCGATACCTGTTTCATTGATTACCTGGGCTATTTTGCTGACGGAACACTGTTTGATCGTTCGGAAGATTACCATACCAACGGAATCTGGAAATTTTTATACGGGGAACCGGATATGATTCCGGGCCTCAAAAGTGGTATAGGCAGGATGAATGAAGGCGCAGAAATTGAAATGTTTATTTTGTCAAATCTTGCTTACGGAGAAAGCGGAACAAGAAATATTCCTCCGTTTACCACCCTTATCTATCTTTCGAAAATGCATGAATTAAATCCTGTGGATGATTAGCAGTTAATCCAATTCAATGGTTTTTCGTTTCCGGTTACTCTCGAGACAGGCTTCCAAAATTTTCAAAACATCAATTGTTTCTTCAGGTTTTACGGCCAACCCGGTACCTTTTCTGAGTGCATCGGATACATTGCTGTAAAATGCATTGTAATTTCCTGCAATCGTTTGTACTTTCCCGCTGAATTCCAGGCCATCTTTTTCATAAACCAAAGTCCCCCACTCTTTTTCGGGTTCTGTACCCCAGTCTTCTTCATCCGGTAGTTTTCCGGCTTTCAAATTATCTTCCTGGTTATCGATTCCCCACTTGTGAAAAGTTCCGTATTCGCCGAAAATACTGTATCTCGGACCGGGATTTTTTACGAGGTAGGAACATTTTAAAATAGCTGAAAAACCCTCATACTCCATTCGAATGTCATAATAATCGGCTACTTTTCCGCCGCGACGGACAATTTTCAAATGTGCATTTACAGCTTTTGGCATTCCAAATAAAACATACGCCTGGTCCACCATGTGAGAACCAAGGTTGTGCAATACACCAGCATATTCATCCCCTTCTTCTTTCCAGGTATTGGGTTTTATAAATGTGCGGTACCGGTCGAAATGCGACTCGAATTCAATCAGCCGCCCAAGGTTGCCCGATTCCATCACTTTTTTAACGGTAAGAAAATCATTGTCCCACCGGCGGTTTTGGAAAACTGTAAACAGCACTCCTTTTTTACGGGCAAGTTCCAGCAATTCTGTTGCCTCGTCGCTACGCAGGGTAACCGGTTTTTCCACAACAATATGTTTTCCGGCATTTATAGCCTGCTTAGCCATTTCGTAGTGAAGCCAGTCGGGTGTATTTACTACTATTAGCTCTACTTCAGGATTCCGGAGTATCTCATCGAACTTTCGAACTATTTCTGCCCCGGGAAAAAGTTTTTTCGACAAATTTTTCGACCGTTCAAAAACCTGAACTACCTCAAAACCTGGATTTACTTTCAGTAAAGGCCCGTGAAAAACTTGTCCCGACATTCCGAAAGAGGCAAGTGCTGTTTTTATTTTTTGTTTCATTTTATCTTTTTTTTAAAGGTTTTCTGCTGCTGCAATATCAAAAACTTGCTGAATAACATTTTACATTTTTTCTATTTTGTAACATAAATTGCATTTTTAACAAATATTTGATTGTAACTTCGGATAAATAAACTGAAAAATAAAAACCAAGATATGGAAAAATTCATAAAAAGTTTCATGAGAGAGATAAGTTGTTGTAACCTCGAAACGGGCGATTTTCCCGGACCGGTTGTAACAATATCAAGGCAATCAGGCTGTTCGGCCCAGCGAATTGCCATAAAACTCTCGAAAATATTAACCGGTTACAGCTACATGTCGGAAACAAAAACCGACGCAGAATGGAGATGGGTTGATAAAGATATTTTTGAAGATGTTACCAACGATATAATCGAAGAGGTAAAAAAAGGCGACTATGACGATCAGGACGAAGCGGTTAAGATGCTCACACAGGTGGCCCAGGCTTTTTCAAACGAAACGATTTACGACATTGCCGATGACAAACTCATAGAAACTTTCAGAGGTGTAGTATGCCGCCTGGCCTGCAAAGGGCGCGTAATTATTGTAGGCCGGTCAGCCGGTGTCATTCTTTCCGATATTCCAAACAAGCTTAATGTTCGTCTCGAAGCTCCCATGGAATGGCGTATTAACCGCATTATGCAATTGAAAGAATTTTCGCAGGCCGAAGCAGTAGAATATGTAAAAGAAATGGATACCAAAAGAGATACGTTTATTGAGAAAATAATTGGCCGAAAAGCCAATAACGACGATTTCGATGTAATCTTCAATTACGCATCCATGCAGGACGATGAAATTATCGATGCCATTGTAAATATTTTGAAGAACAAAAAAATCATTTCGCAACACGAAGACTTTTAATTGTTAATTGCTGATTTTTAATTTTGCCGGAGATTAATTAGTTTTGCATGAATGAAATAAAACAATTCTTTGGAATTGTTTTATTTGTATAATTAAATTTAAAATTTCTCTTACCTTACAAAAAGCTGTCTGAAAAGGCAGCTTTTTTTTGCCGGCAACTTCTAATTACGGAGTTTTTAACAATTTCTGCAGGTTTCAAAAATAATTCCTGTTTAACTGTTTATATGTTTCTGCTGCAAATATTGCCGAACACCCGTATTTTAAATAGTTTTAACCCTATAAACCAAAGAATATGATTGAGCAGTCTGAATTAATATTAAACAGCGATGGTTCAATTTTCCATTTGCACCTGAAACCGGAAAATATAGGAGACCAAATTTTGCTTGTTGGCGATCAGGCACGTGTGGATACAATCTCATCATTTTTCGAAAAAATTGAATTTTCTACACAAAACCGTGAATTCAAAACAACTACGGGTTGGTACAACAATAAAAAGCTTTCCGTAATTTCAACCGGAATTGGAACAGATAATATCGATATTGTATTAAATGAACTCGATGCTTTGGTTAACATCGATTTCAAAAAAAGAGAAATAAAACCGGATAAAAAATCACTCGATATTATACGAATCGGGACCTCAGGCGGATTACAGGCTGATTTACCCGTTAATTCATTTGTTGTTTCACAAAAATCGATAGGATTTGACGGGATGCTGGCATTTTATGCCAATCGTGAGAATTACTGCGACATGCCTTTCGAAAAATCATTTATGCAGTTTACCAACTGGAATCCTTCGCTTCCAACACCTTATGTAGCAGATGCATCAAACCGGCTTTTAAAAAAATTTGAAAGTAACGATTTTAGAAGAGGAGTTACCATTTCAGCCCCGGGTTTTTACGGCCCCCAGGGAAGGGTGCTTCGCCTTGGACTGGCAAAACCCGAATTAAACAAGTTAATCGAAGATTTTCAATTCGATAATTTAAAGATTACCAATTTTGAAATGGAAAGTTCTGCCATTTACGGGCTTTCGAAAATGCTGGGCCACCAGGCACTCACCGTTTGCCTGATAATTGCAAACAGGGTAACCCGGCAGGCAAACGAAAACTACCGCGATGAAATACAAAAACTTATTAAAAAAGTACTGGAAAGCTTAACCAACTAAAAACCAATGAAAAGAAAAAGGATTCATGCCTTGATTGATTTGCTGGATGACCCCGATGAAACAATTTTCGCAACTGTTGAAAAAGAATTGTTAAAAGAAAATCACCGGATTATTCCTGACCTGGAGAAAAAATGGGAAACCAGTTTCGATGAATTTTACCAGCAACGTATAGAAAACCTGATTCAGGATTTGCAGTTTAAACAAACCGTTAAGCAGTTGAAATTATGGATAAATTCCAAAGAAAATGATTTACCCGAAGGATTTTTAACTGTCGACCGTTTTCAATACCCCGATGTTAACCTGCTGGGAGTTTATCAGAAAATTGAACGGATTAGAAATGATATCTGGCTCGAATTTAACAACTCGCTCACTCTGCTTGAAAAAACAACAATACTGAATCATTTCATATTTAATATTCATGGATTTTCAATTAATCACAATAACCTTAATTCGCCGCAAAATTGTTTTTTAAATCAACTGCTCGACACAAAAGCCGGAAATCCTGTTTCCATTGGAATATTATACACAATTATTGCACGTAAACTGGGAATTTCTGCGCAATTTTCCGATTATCCTAAAAATCCGCTAATAGCAATTGTCGACCGCGAACTGGCGCAAAAAGTACATGGAGAAAATACGCGTACAAGTGTGCTTTTTTACATCAATCCATCAAACAAAGGCTCCATTACCAGCCGAAAAGAGATTGATTACCACCTGAAAAAAAACAATTATGAACCCGCTGATTATTTTGCCGAACCCAAAAACGATATATTTTTTATTAAAAGATTAACAGAATCACTTCTCGATTCATATCAATCAGTTGGATTTACTGAAAATGAGGCGAAGGTAAAAGAGTTGATTGGGTTATTTCCGGAATAAAAAATGAGGCTTTGAAAAGCCTCATTTTTCTTATGCATGATTATACCAGAATGTCTTTACAATAATTTACACATTTAATAATTTCTTTCTGTGCATCCGAATCCGCAGGAACCGGATATTCAAGTTCAATATCGCAATAAATCGGCCATTTTTTATCTTGAATCAATCTTAAAATCTCGGCAATTGGAGTATCCCCTTTTCCCCAGGGCATGTTTGTATTTGCCGGATCGGCATTTTTCCCGGTTTTGTCTTTCAAATGAATGCTAAAAATGCGGTTATAAAGTTTTTTTATCAGCTCATTGGGATGTTCTCCAGTTGCACCAAAATAGTGTCCCACATCAAAATTCAGCATGTTGTTGGGAGAGTAAGCCAGGAATTCATCAAAACTGAATCCGGGTTCTCCCGGCTGACCGTGGTTATGGAAAATTGCATACATATTGTGTTTTTCTGCGAATTTTCCCAATCGTTGACAGGCTTCATGCCCAATCTCATTCGAGACTCCCTTGGCTCCTAATGTTTTGGCAACCTTAAAAGCATAATCAGTTTCTTTATCGGACCAGTTAGCAGGTGCGAATTTGACAATGTGAATATTTACACCGGCTTCCCGGAACATTTTATGTAAATCTCTGAACTTTTTCATTGGGACAGACAAACGCCACTCTCGTTGTTTTTCCGCAGCTTCTTCTGCTCTTTTGCGATAATCTTCGCGTGCTTCGTCTGAAAGTTGTGCTCCACGTGGCGGACGTGGCGGCATAGGTGGAATTCCGGCATACGCTTCAGCCACATTTCCCATCAGTTCAATGGAACTGATTCCTGCTTCTTTACAATAGCTAAGGATATCTTCGGCTGTTGATGGCATACTGCGCCAACTGTAAGTAATTGCGCCAATTTGTACTCCACTAAAATTTGAATCGGGCTTGTTTTTTGGCTGCAATGAATTGCCATAAGCAAGCGGTGAAAATGCCATTGCTGATGCTGCGACGGCGGTGGTTCCAATAAATTTTCGGCGGTTAATGGTTCGGTTCGATTGTTTGTTGCTCATAATTTAGATTTTTGTTGATTTAAGTTCAATAAAAATAAATAATTTATTGGAATTAGGCAGCAGAATCAGGGAATTACAATTGATCCTGGAAATTTGTTCTTATAAAATGCTGCCAACCAAAAACAAGCATAAAAAAAACCGGCCACTTGTGGCCGGTTTTTTCTGAAATATGGAATACAATTCTATTCTTCTTTCTTTTTGTCTTCGTCTTCAGCTTTTTCTTCTGCCTTTTTTTCTTCGGCGGAAGCTTCAGCTTTTGGTTCTTCCTGTGATTCCGTTTTTTCTTCGGTTTCTTCTACAGGCTGAACATCTTCAACCACTTTTACCTCGTCTTTCGGTTCGGATTTTTCTTCGGTTGAGGTGCTTTTTTCGGCGGCCGGTTTGGCTTCCGATTTTACTCCACCACTTCCGCTGCTTCCGCGGCGCGAACGACGGCGTTTTGGTTTCTTGGCCTCTTCTTTGGCCTCGAGCATTGCTTCGTTATAATCCACCAATTCAATAATGCACATTTCGGCATTATCGCCCAGGCGATTGCCGGTTCTCAAAATGCGGGTGTAACCACCGGGACGATCTGCAACTTTTGCTGCAACTTCCCTGAATAGTTCAGAAACAGCTTCTTTATTTTGCAAATGGGTAAAAACAACCCGTCTTGAATGTGTAGTATCGTTTTTTGCCTTGGTAATAAGTGGCTCAACGTAACTTCGCAGTGCTTTCGCTTTGGCCAGTGTTGTTGAAATCCTCTTGCTTTCGATAAGAGAACTGGCCATGTTCGACAGCATCGCTTTACGGTGCGCACTTGTGCGGCTTAAATGATTAAATTTCTTATTGTGTCTCATTGCCTTTAATCCTTGTCAAGTTTATACTTACTAATATCCATCCCAAAACTCAATCCCATGTTTTCGAGAAGGTCGTCCAGTTCGGTAAGCGATTTTTTACCAAAGTTCCTGAATTTCAACAAATCGTTGCGATTGTAAGTAACCAAATCGCCAAGTGTATCCACATCGGCAGCTTTCAGGCAGTTCAATGCTCTGACTGAAAGGTCGAGATCCACCAGTTTTGTTTTCAGCAACTGGCGCATGTGGAGAACCTCTTCGTCGAATTCTTCATTTGCAAATTTTTCGTCTGAATCGAGTGTAATTTTCTCGTCAGAGAATAACATCAAATGATAAATAAGAATTTTGGCAGCTTCCTTCAAAGCATCTTTAGGAAGAACTGAACCATCGGTCTGAATATCCAAAATCAGTTTCTCGTAGTCGGTTTTTTGTTCAACACGGTAGTTTTCAACCGAATATTTCACCGTTTTAATGGGTGTATAAATGGAATCGATTGGAATAACGCCAAACTCCTCTTCCACCGGTTTATTTTCGGTAGCCGGAACATATCCGCGTCCTTTGCTGATGTTCAGCTCCATTTGGATTTTCACATCCGGTTCCATTCTGCAAATTACGAGATCAGGGTTCAACACCCTGAAACCGGTCATGAATTTATTGATATCGCCTGCGGTGAATTCTTCCTGTCCGGAAATGGATACAGTTACTTTTTCACTTTCGAAATCTTCTACTTCGTTTTTAAACCGAATTTGCTTCAGATTAAGGATAATATCCGTTACATCTTCTATAACTCCTTTAATCGTAGAAAATTCATGGTCGACACCTTCGATTTTTACCGTGGTAATTGCATACCCTTCGAGGGATGACAATAAAATACGACGCAGCGCATTACCGATGGTAATCCCGTAACCGGGTTCCAAAGGACGGAATTCAAATTTACCGACTTTGTCATCGGATTCTATCATTATCACCTTATCGGGCTTCTGGAATGCTAATATTGCCATAATAACCTTACGTAATTTATTATTTTGAATACAACTCTACGATAAGTTGTTCTTTGATGTTTTCAGGTATTTCTTCACGCTCAGGCATGTTCAGGAATTTTCCGGCAAAATTATCGCCGTCCCATTCCAGCCATTCATACTGAGCACTGCGGCGTGAATTCAATGAGTCTGTAATTTCTTCCATCGATTTTGATCTCTCCCTGATACCAACGATATCGCCGGGTTTAACCTGGAACGACGGAATATT
The DNA here is from genome assembly GCA_035269145.1 of Tangfeifania sp. GTDB lineage: Bacteria > Bacteroidota > Bacteroidia > Bacteroidales > Prolixibacteraceae > Tangfeifania. Next base: position 9,032 of record DATFJO010000648.1, read on the forward strand.
GGTTACTTTTCCGTTTACTACAATATGTTTGTGCGAAACAAACTGACGGGCAGCAGCCCGTGATTTTGCAATACCGAGGCGGAAAACAACATTGTCGAGACGCGATTCGAGCATCTGCAGCAATACTTCTCCGGTTACCCCTTTAGCTGATGAAGCTTTTTCAAAGAGGTTACGGAATTGTTTTTCAAGAACACCGTAGGTATATTTTGCTTTTTGTTTTTCTTTTAACTGTAGTCCGTATTCAGAAACTTTTCTTCTCCGGGCAGATGCTCCGTGCATTCCCGGCGGATAGTTTTTATGATCAAAAACTTTATCCGGTCCGAAAATAGGTTCTCCGAATTTACGAGCTATTTTAGATTTTGGTCCTCTGTATCTAGCCATTACCTTTTCGTTTTAAAATTATACACGACGTCTTTTAGCAGGCCTGCAACCATTGTGAGGCAGTGGGGTAACATCAACAATTTCAGTTACCTGTATACCTACTGTTGAAAGCGCCCTGATAGCTGATTCGCGACCATTACCCGGGCCTTTGACGTATACTTTTACTTTGCGAAGTCCAAGGTCATAAGCGGTTTTTGCACACTCTTCGGATGCTACCTGGGCAGCATAAGGAGTATTCTTTTTTGAACCGCGAAATCCTTTCTTTCCTGCTGACGACCACGATATAACTTCACCATTCATATTTGTCAGCGTAACAATGATGTTATTGAAAGAGGAGTGAACATGGGCCATACCATTGGCTTCCACATTAACCACTCTTTTTTTGCTTGATCCTGTCTTTTTTGCCATAGCTTAAACTCCTTATTTAGTGGCCATTTTTTTGTTGGCAACAGTTTTACGCTTTCCTTTACGGGTACGGGCATTGTTTTTTGTACTTTGCCCTCTAACCGGTAAACCGATACGGTGCCGGATGCCCCTGTAAGAACCGATGTCCATCAATCGTTTGATGTTCATTTGTACTTCCGAACGCAATTCACCTTCTACTTTATATTTATCGGTAATTACTTTACGGATTGAACCAAACTGATCATCGTTCCAATCCTGAACTTTTTGATTTGGATCAACGCCGGCTTCTTCAAGGATCATTTTTGCCCTGTTGCGGCCAATACCATAAATATAGGTAAGAGCCACCTCACCTCTTTTATTATTAGGAATATCAACACCTACAATACGTGCCATACAAGTTAATTTTTCAAATTACGATTAACCCTGACGTTGTTTAAACTTAGGGTTCTTTTTATTAATTACATATAAACGCCCTTTCCGGCGAACAATTTTACATTCGGAACTGCGCTTTTTTACTGAAACTCGAGTTTTCATCTCTAAAATTCTTTAGTTTTTATATCTAAACGTAATTCTACCTTTAGTTAAATCATAAGGTGACATTTCTACTTTTACTTTATCTCCGGGCAAAATTTTAATATAATGCATTCTCATCTTGCCTGAAATGTGGGCAGTAATTACATGCCCGTTTTCCAATTCAACACGAAACATTGCATTTGATAATGCTTCGATAATTGTGCCATCTTGTTCTATAGAAGGCTGTTTTGCCATATTAAAAATTCGTTTTTAATTGTTCTTCAATAAAATAAATCTGCAATTTAAACCTCTGTTCTCTTTGAACAAATATTCTGCAAAGATAACAGAAGGTTTTTATATTACATAATAGAAACGAAATCTCCTTACAATCCGATTCAAATTATCACTTAAATTCCTCCACCTGCACGGCCTTTAATACGGCCCGATTTTGTCAGGCCATCGTAATGACGCATCAACAGGTGACTTTCAATCTGCTGCAGTGTATCCAACACAACACCAACCAGAATCAGCAATGACGTACCGCCAAAGAAAAGGGCGAACGATTGATTGACTCCGATAATCATTGCAAAAGCCGGAAGAATTGTGATTAAACCAAGAAAAATGGAACCTGGAAGTGTTATTCTCGACATAATCGTGTCGAGAAACTCCACGGTTCGTTTTCCGGGCTTCACACCGGGGATAAATCCTCCGTTTTTCTTCATGTCTTCTGCCATTTGTGTAGGATTGATGGTAATTGCAGTGTAAAAATAGGTAAATGCAACTACCAGGGTAAACTGCAGGAAGTTGTACCAGAAACCTGTCATGTTTGATAATGCAGCCGCAACACCACTCAGGTTTTCCGAATTGGCAACTCCCACAAGTGTAATAGGTACCATCATAATTGCCTGGGCAAAAATGATGGGCATTACTCCTGCAGCGTTTACTTTCAGGGGGATGTACTGCCGTACACCACCATACTGTTTGTTACCCACAATGCGTTTGGCATACTGAACCGGAATACGCCGGGTTCCCTGAACTAACAGGATAGCTGCCATAAACACAACGAAAAGGATAACAAACTCTACAATGAACATTACAAGACCTCCGCCCTGTTGATTAATCCTGGAAGCAAATTCCTGGACAACCGACTGGGGCAAACGGGCAATAATACCAATCATGATAATGAGCGAAATACCGTTACCGATTCCTTTATCGGTAATGCGTTCGCCCAGCCACATCACAAACATCGACCCGGCTGTTAAAATAACTACCGAGGATACTGTAAACATGGCTCCTCTCATGGCAAATGCCGATTCTGGTAACTGCATATGCAGGTTAGTTAAATATGCCGGTGCCTGGAAAATCAGGATAATAACGGTTAAATACCGCGTAATCTGGTTGATTTTCCTTCTTCCTGACTCCCCCTCTTTCTGCAACCTCTGGAAATAGGGTACTGCAATTCCGAGTAACTGAATTACAATGGAGGCAGATATGTACGGCATAATTCCTAAAGCAAAGATAGAAGCCTGCGAGAATGCACCTCCCGAGAACATGTCAATCAGCCCAAGCAACCCATCTGATGTTTGATTTTTCAAATTTTGCAATTGGGCCGGGTCAATTCCCGGAAGCGAAACAAATGATCCTAATCTGTAAATCAAGATAAAGAACAATGTTGTTCCGATCCGTATTCTCAGGTCTTCAATCTTGTAAATATTCTTTAGGGTTTCTATAAATCGTTTCATTACAGTTTACAGTATTTCAGTGGTTCCTTCTAATTTTTCTATTGTTTCTTTGGCGCTGTTCGAAAAGGCATGGGCTTTTACATCGAGCTTGAGGTTTAATTCTCCTCCACCCAATATTTTAACTTTTTCGTTTTTGGAAACCATGCCTGCACTTACCAAAGTTTCAACATCAATAGAAGTTAACTTCTTTTTTTCAGCAAGTTGCTGTAATACATCAAGGTTGATAGCTTTGTATTCAACCCTGTTAATATTTTTAAAACCCGACTTAGGTACTACGCGCTGCAATGGCATCTGACCGCCTTCGAAACCAACCTTACGGGAATAGCCCGACCTCGATTTCTGGCCTTTGTGGCCACGGGTGGAAGTACCACCGCTACCCGAGCCCTGTCCTCGTCCAATTCGTTTGCGTTTGCTGGTAGAACCTGATGCAGGTTTTAATTTACTTAAATCCATAATTTCAGCTATTTGAAATATTGTTATACTTCTTCAACACTTAATAAATGCCCCATTTTTTTGGTCATACCAATAATCTGAGGTGTAGCTTCATGCTCAACAGTCTGGTTCATTTTACGTAAACCAAGGGCGGCCAGCGTTGCTTTCTGCCGCTTTGTTGCTCCTATGCTACTTTTTACCTGGGTAATTTTTATTTTAGCCATAACTGTGTTATCCTTTAAAAACTTTTTCAATTGAAACACCTCTTTGTTCGGCTACTGTATAAGCATCCCTTAATTCGAGCAGGGCTTCCATAGTTGCCTTCACAAGGTTGTGAGGGTTAGAAGAACCCTTGGATTTAGCCAGAATATCGTTAATTCCAACACTCTCGAGTACAGCGCGCATCGCACCACCGGCTTTAACACCAGTACCCGATGACGCAGGGCGAAGCAGTACATTTGCACCACCATACCTTGCTGCCTGTTCGTGTGGAATGGTTCCGTTGATTACCGGAACCTTAACCAAATTCTTTTTAGCGGCTTCTACTCCTTTGGCAATAGCAGTTGTTACTTCGCCTGCTTTACCAAGGCCCCAACCTACAATACCGTCTTCGTTTCCAACTACCACAATGGCCGAAAAACTAAATGTTCGTCCACCTTTGGTAACTTTGGTAACACGGTTAATGGCTACTAACCTGTCTTTTAAGTCAAGGTCGGTTGTTTTAACTTTTCTATTAATTCTCGCCATAATTTATTAGAATTTAAGGCCGCCTTCACGGGCCGCGTCAGCTAATTGTTTAACTCTTCCGTGGTATAAATAACCACTTCTGTCGAATACAACTTTTTCGTAGCCGGCATCCAGTGCTTTTTTAGCAATGAGTTTACCAACCATGGCTGCTTTTTCTGATTTTTTACCTTCTGCTGAAGCAATTTCTTTTTCTTTTGAAGAAGCAGCAACTAAAGTCGTTGCATTATTGTCGTCGATTAATTGAGCGTATACTTGCTTATTGCTTCTGAATACACTTAAACGCGGACGTTCAGCTGTTCCGGATATTATTTGTTTCACCCGGCTCTTTATTCTGTTTCGCCTTTCAGTTTTTGTTAATGCCATAATAACTAATTTTTCAAAAAATTATTTAGATGCGGCTTTACCAGCTTTACGCCTCAATACTTCGCCAACAAACTTGATTCCTTTACCCTTGTATGGTTCTGGTTTGCGGAACGATCTGATTTTTGCAGCAACCTGTCCGATTAATTGTTTATCAATGCTTTTCAGCGTAATAACCGGGTTGCTTCGTTTGTCAGATTTCGCTTCAACCTGAACTTCAGGAGGAAATTGCAAGTAAGTGTGGTGTGCATATCCCAATACGAGATCGAGCACATTATTGGGCAATACTTCGGCGCGGTACCCCACGCCAACCAGCTCTAATTTGATTTCGTAACCTTTTGTAACTCCAACAACCATGTTGTTCACCAAAGCACGGTTTAACCCATGCAATGACTTTATACGCTTGGTTTCGCCCGAGCGGATGAAGTTGATTTGATTGTCGACTATTTCAACCTCAATTTCGGGATTGATCGTTTGCTGTAACTCACCAAGAGGACCTTTTACTGTAACGGAATGATCATCGTTCAGTTTCACATCTACTCCTGACGGTATTTCAATTGGCCATTTACCTATTCTTGACATGATCTTTTCCTTTTTTTAATACACGTAACATAAAACTTCACCACCAACTTTCTGCTCACGAGCCTGCTTGTCGGTAATTACTCCTTTCGAGGTTGAAATAACAGCAATTCCCAAACCATTCAATACGCGCGGTATGCTCGAACTGTCGCAATACTGGCGTAAACCTGGTTTACTAATTTTTTCTAAACCTTTTATGGCAGATAATTTTGTTTCAGGATTGTATTTCAATGCAATTTTAATGTTGCCCTGGTAGCCGTTATCATCTTCAAACTTATAGTTCAGAATATAACCGTTCTCTTTCAGAATTTTGGTTATTTCTTTTTTCAAGCTTGAAGCAGGGATATCTACTACCCGGTGCTTTGCAAGAATTGCATTACGAACCCTTGTCAAATAATCTGCTATTGGATCTGATACTTTACTCATTTTCAAGTCTTTTACAATTACCAACTAGCTTTTTTTACTCCGGGAATTAAACCTTCGGAAGCCATTTCGCGGAAATTAATCCTGCTTATTCCGAATTGCCTCATGTAACCTTTTGGTCTTCCGGTAAGTTTGCAACGGTTGTGCAAACGTACCCTCGACGAGTTTTTAGGCAACTTCTGCAAAGCTTCCCAATCGCCTTCAGCTTTCAGTCTGGCTCTTTTCTCGGCATATTTCTCAACTAGTTTTGCCCTTTTTCTTTCGCGGGCTTTCATTGATTCCTTAGCCATACCTTAGTTCTTTTTAACGTTTTTAAATGGTAAACCTAATTCTTTTAACAGTGCAAATCCTTCTTCGTCGGTATTTGCAGAAGTAACAAAAGTAATGTTCATACCATTAATTTTATTCACTTTATCCAGAACGATTTCAGGGAACACAATTTGCTCCGGCACACCGAGTGTGTAGTTTCCACGTCCGTCCATTTTACTTTCGATTCCGCGGAAGTCGCGAATTCGCGGCAATGCTGCCGAAATTAAACGGTCGAGAAATTCGTACATACGGTCGCGGCGCAAAGTAACGCGCACCCCGATAGGCATTTTCCTTCTCAGTTTGAAATTGGAAATATCTTTCTTAGACATGGTTTGAACTGCCTGCTGACCGGCAATTATTGTCATTTCCTTTTGGGCAATGTCAATAATTTTCTTGTCGGCAATAGCTGCTCCAACACCTTGGTTAAGAACAATTTTCTCCAATTTCGGAACCTGCATGACGGAGGAATAGCTGTATTCCTTCTTCAATGCAGGGATTATTTCTTCCTGATATTTCTTTTTTAGAGTTGGTACGTAAGCCATTACTTAATCTCCTCTCCAGATTTTTTGGAATAACGAATTAATTTACCTTTATCATCTTCTCTTCTGCCTATGCGGGTTCTTTCTCCCGATTTGGGATCGACCAGCATCAGGTTTGAGACATGGATAGATGCTTCCTGTTCGACTATACCACCCTGCGGATTTTGCGCATTGGGTTTGGTATGTTTTTTTACCAGGTTTACACCTTCCACAATTGCTCTGTCGTTTTTCCTGATTACCTCTAATACGCGGCCTTTCTGGCCTCTGTAGTTTCCGGTAATCACAACCACAGTGTCACCTTTCTTTATGTGTAACTTTTTCTGCATTTTCGAGCTTTTTTCAATTTACAGTACTTCTGGTGCAAGAGAAATAATTTTCATATTCTTATCCCTCAATTCACGCGCTACAGGACCGAAAATACGAGTTCCGCGCATTTCGCCCAGATTGTTTAACAGCACTACGGCATTGTCGTCGAACCTGATGTAAGAGCCGTCGTTACGACGAACTTCTTTTCGGGTACGAACTACAATTGCCCTGGATACTGATCCTTTTTTCACTTCACTGCCCGGTATCGCACTTTTAACCGAAACCACCACAGTATCGCCAAGCGAAGCATAACGTTTCCTGGTACCTCCAAGAACACGAATGCAGAGTACGTCTTTGGCTCCACTGTTATCGGCAACCGAACATCTTGTTTCTTGTTGTATCATGATTACTTCGCTCTTTCAATTATTTCAACTAATCTCCAACGTTTGCTTTTACTCAGCGGACGTGTTTCCATAATCCGTACGAGATCGCCAATGTTGCAGTCATTTTTCTCATCGTGGGCATGAAATTTTGTTGTCTTATTCACAAACTTTCCGTAGATAGGGTGCTTCATTTTTTTCTTTTCGGCAACTACCACGGTTTTGTCCATCTTATTGCTGACAACCACCCCGATTCGCTCTTTTCTGAGATTTCTAACTTTATTATCTTCCATCGTTGAATTAATTCTGTTTTTCACTTAATTCCCTTTGATGAAGAATCGTTTTTAGCCGTGCAATATTCTTTTTTGCATCCTTTAGTTTTAAAGGATTGTCAAGTGGTGAAACTGCATGGTTCAGACGAAGGCGAACTAAATTTTCCTTTTCGATATCAATTCTTTCAACGATCTCTTTGGTCGTCAATTCTTTAATTTCTGAAGTTTTCATTTGTCATTCACCTTTTTTATTCTTCAATATAATCTCTCCTGACCACAAACTTTGTTGTAACCGGTAGTTTCTGGGCTGCAAGGCGCAAGGCCTCTTTTGCCATTTCAAACGAAACACCTTCGGCTTCAATAAGAATCCGTCCGGGTGTAACCGGTGCAACAAAAGCTTCCGGAGCACCTTTACCTTTACCCATACGTACTTCCGCAGGTTTTTTGGTAATGGGCTTATCGGGGAATATTCGTATCCATATTTGTCCTTGTCGTTGCATGTGACGGGTTACCGCAACCCTGGCAGCTTCTATCTGCCGACCGGTAATCCACGATTCTTCCAACGATTTTATTCCAAAGGAACCGAAAGCGAGTTGGTTTCCGCGCTGTGCGTTGCCTTTCATCCGGCCCTTTTGTACTCTTCTGAATTTAACCTTTTTTGGCTGTAACATTCTTTTTTAACTTATGAGTGTTATTAACCACTATTTTCTTCTACGGCCACGTCCACCACCGCCACCGCCTGGTTTCCCGCCGCGGGCCTGTTTCTGGCCAACGTTGGGTGACAAGTCGCGGTTTCCGTAAACCATTCCTTTACATATCCAGACTTTTACTCCTATCAGCCCGGTTTTGGTCAGCGCTTCTGCCAGTGCATAATCGATATCGGCACGAAGTGTATGCAACGGCGTACGGCCGTCTTTATACATCTCTGCACGGGCCATTTCTGCACCGTTCAGCCTTCCTGAAACCAATACCTTAATACCTTCGGCTCCCATTCTCATGGTTGAAGCGATGGCCATTTTAACTGCCCTGCGGTAAGCAATTTTACCCTCGATTTGCCTTGCAATATTGTTTGCAACAATTTTGGCATCGAGTTCAGGACGTTTAATCTCGAAAATGTTGATCTGAACTTCTTTGTTGGTGATTTTCTTCAGCTCTTCTTTCAGCTTATCAACTTCCTGACCACCTTTTCCGATAATAATACCCGGGCGTGAAGTGTGCACGGTAATGGTGATGAGCTTTAAAGTGCGCTCAATTACGATCCTCGAAATACTGGCCTTAGCCAAACGGGCATTCAAATATTCCCGTATTTTCTGATCCTCGGTCAGTTTATCGCCGTAATCGTCACCACCGAACCAATTCGAGTCCCATCCTTTGATGTACCCTAAACGATTTGAAATTGGATTTACTTTTTGTCCCATGTACTATTAATTAAGATTTTCTTCAACAACATTTTCCATACGGTCGACGTAAATCGTCACGTGATTGGAACGTTTTCTGATGCGGTGAGCACGACCCTGGGGAGCCGGACGTAACCTTTTCAAAATACGACCTGAATCAACCATGATTTCTTTTACGCATAAATCACTTTCCTCTAAACGTTCTCCTTCGTTTTTAGCCTGCCAGTTGGCAATGGCCGATAAAAGGAGTTTTTCTACCCTGCGCGATGCCTCTTTCGAGGAATATTTCAAGACATCCAACGCCTGATTCACCTCCATGCCGCGGATCAAATCGGCTACAAGCCTCATTTTTCGTGGAGATGTAGGGCAGTTTTTTAAAACAGCATAATATTGTTGTTTTTTTTCTTCTTTACGTTTTTCAGCTGCTAATCTTTTTCTGGCACCCATTCTTTCTTCTTTTTAAATATTAATGCAATATGCCTATCTCTTATTACCAGCATGACCCCTGTAAGTGCGGGTAGGTGCAAACTCACCCAGACGGTGGCCTACCATATTCTCTGTAATGTAAACCGGAATAAATTTATTCCCGTTATGTACGGCGATGGTATGGCCTACAAACTCAGGAGAAATTACTGATGCTCTGGCCCAGGTTTTTACAACCGATTTTTTCCCTGCATCATTCATCGTGCTGATTTTCTTATCGAGATTAACATCGATGAACGGGCCTTTTTTTAACGAACGACTCATAATTACTTTCCTTTAATTATTTTTTCTTACGTTCTAAAATATACCTGTTAGACGCTTTCTTTGGCTTACGGGTTTTGTACCCTTTTGCAAGAACTCCTTTGCGTGAACGCGGATGTCCGCCTGAAGCACGGCCTTCGCCACCACCCATCGGGTGATCGACCGGGTTCATAACAACACCACGAACGCGTGGCCTTCTGCCCAACCAACGTGAACGGCCGGCTTTACCGGATTCTTCGAGGTTGTGTTCTGCATTACCAACAGTTCCAACAGTTGCCCTGCAGGTTGTTAATACCATACGAGATTCGCCTGAAGGCAATTTCAGTACTGCGTACTTACCTTCACGAGAGGTCAATTGCGCAAATGCGCCTGCACTACGTGCCATCACTCCACCCTGTCCGGGATGGAGCTCAATGTTGTGAACCAAAGTTCCAAGAGGTATTTCAGACAGAGGAAGGGTATTTCCAATTTCAGGTTCGATGCCTGAACCGTTTTTAATCGTTTGCCCAACTTGCAACCCGTTTGGCGCAACGATGTACCTTTTCTCGCCGTCTTCGTATTTTACGAGGGCGATCCGGGCTGAACGGTTCGGATCGTACTGAATGGAATCGACAACAGCTGCAACACCGTCTTTATTGCGTTTAAAGTCAATAACACGGTACTTGCGTTTGTGTCCCCCACCTCTATACCTCATTGTCATGCGGCCCTGGTTGTTTCTTCCTCCAGATTTCCGCAGGGGCTCCAACAATGATTTCTCAGGTGTAGATGCAGTAATGGTATCAAAAGCACCAATAATTTTGTGCCTCTGACCCGGAGTTACTGGTTTTAATTTTCTTACTGCCATTTTGTTAATTAAATATTACTGTAAAAATCTATACTGTCTCCTTCTGCCAATGTAACGATGGCTTTTTTAAATGCCGCCGTTTTTCCGTTTATAACACCGGATTTGGTATACCGCGATTTTGCTTTACCGCCGTAGACCATTGTATTAACAGAATCTACCTTTACGTTGTATAAGCTCTCAACCGCTTTTTTAATTTGCGGCTTGGTTGCATTGCGATCAACAATAAAGCCGTAACGGCCAAACCGTTCCGACAGCTCATTCATTTTCTCTGTAACCAATGGTTTTATTAGAATTTCCATTTTATTAATCGCCTTAAAGTTTAAAAGCCTCTTCTATTTTCTTCACCGAAGCTTCGAGAAGAACAACAGACTTTGCGTTTAAAATATGATAAGTATTTAGTTCAGAAGCTATTACAACCGAAACATCCCGCAAATTTCTGGAGGACAAATATATATTATTATTTTCGGCTGGTAAAACGAAAAGTGACTTTTTATCAGCAATTTGCAGATTGTTTTTCAAGTTCACGATTTCTTTCGTTTTTGGCGCTTCCATATTAAAATCTTCAACTACTACAATGCCGTTTTCACGGGCTTTGTATGAGAGCGCTGATTTCCGGGCAAGCTGTTTAACTTTTTTGTTAAGTTTAAACCGGTAGCTTTTCGGACGTGGTCCGAAAACTGTACCGCCGCCACGGAAAATAGGTGATTTAATATCGCCGGCACGTGCTGTACCGGTTCCTTTTTGTCTCTTTATCTTACGGGTACTTCCGGCTACTTCAGCACGTTCCTTGGTTTTGTGTGTTCCCTGGCGTTTGTTTGCCATATATTGCTTTACGTCTAAGTAAATGGCATGGTCGCTGGGTTCAACTCCAAAGATCTGGTCGCTTAACGTAACCTTTCTTCCCGTTTCTTTTCCTTCTTTATTCAGTACACTTAGTTCCATTGTTTCCTAATAATTAAGTATGAACCTTTGGCGCCAGGTACCGAACCTTTCACCACTAATAAATTCTTTTCAGGAATCACTTTCAACACCATCAGGTTTTCGATGGTCACGGTTTCGTTTCCGTCTCTTCCGCCCATGCGCATACCTTTAAAAACACGGCTTGGCCACGATGAGGCACCAATTGAACCCGGTGCTCTTAAACGGTTGTGCTGCCCGTGGGTAGCATCGTTTACACCACGGAAATTGTGGCGTTTTACTACTCCCTGGAATCCTTTACCTTTTGAGCTGCCAATAACATCGACATAATCCAACTCGTGAAAAATATCAACGTTCACCGGATCTCCCAAATTAAATTCTCCCTGGTAAGTGTTTCTGAACTCTACTACTTTACGCTTCGGCGTAACACCGGCCTTTTTAAAGTGGCCAAACTCAGCTTTCGTGGTTTTCCTTTCTTTCTTTTCCCCGAAAGCGAGCTGGAGCGCATCGTAGCCTTCTTTTTCTTTGGTCTTAACTTGTGTAACCACACAAGGACCGGCTTCAATCACAGTGCATGGGACATTTTTCCCCTCAACACTGAATACGGATGTCATTCCGATTTTTTTTCCAATAATACCAGCCATTTCGACTACTTTTTTAAATTATCAAACTTTAATTTCTACTTCAACGCCACTGGGTAATTCCAGCTTCATTAAGGCGTCGATTGTTTTTGCAGTTGAGCTGTAGATGTCGATCAGTCGTTTGTATGATGACAATTGAAACTGTTCCCTTGATTTTTTATTAACAAAGGTTGAACGCAAAACGGTAAATACCCTTTTGTGTGTTGGCAGCGGAATTGGCCCGCTAACAACTGCACCGGTGGTTTTTACAGTTTTTACGATCTTCTCAGCCGACTTGTCAACCAAATTGTGATCGTACGATTTCAGCTTAATCCTGATCTTTTGGCTCATGATGAGAAATCAATTAAATATTTATAATAAATCAACTCTTCCTTGTACATTTTCAAGAACTTTTTCTGCCAGGTTCCTCGGAACTTCCTGGTAATGGCTAAACTCCATCGATGAAGTTGCCCTTCCCGAAGAAAGTGTGCGCAGTACGGTTACATAACCAAACTGCTCAGCCAGCGGAACATTGGCTTCTATTACTTTGGCATTTCCTTTTGTTTCCATTCCGGCTACTTCGCCACGTCTGCGGTTCAGGTCGGCAATAATGTCGCCCATATATTCTTCAGGAGTAACAATCTCCAGGTTCATGATGGGTTCCAGTAATTTCGGGCCTGATTTTTTTGCAGAGTTACGGAATGCTTGCTTGGCACAGATTTCGAACGATAACTGGTCGGAATCCACAGGGTGGAACGAACCGTCGAGCAATGTAACTTTCAGGCCGTCGACCGGAAAACCGGCAAGCGGTCCGTTGGCCATTGCACCTTCGAAACCTTTTTGAACCGATGGAATGTATTCGCGAGGAATGTTTCCACCTTTTACTTTATCGATAAACTCGAGGCCTTGTTTTCCTTCTTCGGCAGGTTCAATGTGAACCACAATATCGGCAAATTTACCACGACCACCGGTTTGTTTCTTAAATACCTCACGCAATTCAGCAGCCTGGCTGATAGCTTCTTTATAAGCCACCTGCGGTTTACCCTGGTTGCATTCAACTTTGAATTCGCGCCTCAGACGATCGATAATGATTTCGAGGTGCAATTCACCCATGCCACGAATTACAGTCTGCCCTGAATCCTGATCGGTCCGTACCTGAAATGTGGGGTCTTCTTCTGCCAGTTTTGACAGTCCTGTTCCCAGACGATCGAGGTCTTTCTGTGATTTCGGCTCAACTGCAATTCCGATTACCGGCTCGGGAAATATCATGCTTTCCAGTTCCAGCGGATGTTTCATATCGCATAATGTATCGCCTGTGCGGATATCTTTAAAACCAACTGCCGCACAAATATCACCTGCTTCAATTACATCCTTCGGATTCTGCTTATTAGAGTGCATCTGGTACAAACGCGAAATGCGTTCTTTTTTCCCGGTTCGTATATTCAATACCTGAGAACCTGCATCAATTTTACCTGAATACACCCGCATGTAAGCCAAACGTCCGACAAACGGATCGGTAGCAATTTTAAATGCAAGTGCTGCAAGTGGTTCATCTACATTCGCAGTACGCTTTTCATCTTTTTCTGTTTGTGGATTTTTTCCTGTAATGTCACCCGTATCGAGGGGACTTGGAAGGAATGCACAAACTGCATCGAGCAAACGCTGTACTCCTTTATTTTTAAATGCTGAGCCACACATTAACGGAACAATAATTCCCTTGATTGTTGCCCGGCGAATTACAGTCAGCATCTCTTCTTTGGTAATTGAATCCGGATCTTCGAAGTAACGTTCCAGCAATTCGTCATCAATTTCGGCAACCGATTCCATCAGTTTTCCACGCCATTCTTCGGCCTGTTCCATCAATTCTTCAGGAATATCTTCTAGGCTATAGTTGGTTCCCATGTTTTCATCATCGAACCAGCGCACAGCTTTCATTTCAATTAAATCGATTACTCCTGAAAAGTTTTCCTCAGAACCGATGGGTATCTGAACCGGGACCGGATTTGCGCCCAGCTTTTCCTTTATTTCATTATATACATTAAAGAAATCAGCTCCCTGGCGATCCATTTTGTTGACAAACCCAATTCGCGGCACACCATATTTTTCGGCCTGACGCCATACGGTTTCCGATTGGGCTTCAACCCCGCCAACAGCACAAAAGAGTGCTACCGAACCATCGAGAATTCTAAGTGAACGTTCAACTTCAACAGTAAAATCAACGTGTCCGGGAGTATCGATAATATTAATTTTATGCTCTGTGTCTTTGTATTTCCAGAAGGTAGTGGTTGCAGCCGAGGTAATTGTAATGCCTCTCTCCTGCTCCTGCTCCATCCAGTCCATTGTGGCAGCTCCATCATGTACCTCACCCAGGCGATGGGTAAGCCCGGTGTAAAACAGTACCCGCTCAGTAACGGTTGTTTTACCCGCATCGATGTGGGCCATAATGCCTATATTTCTTGTATATTTCAGATCTTGTTTAGCCATAACTAAAAACCAATTTACTAATCCTTATTGTTTTACTATACCATTTACTGTTACCAAACTAAAATCTGAAATGTGCGAAAGCGCGGTTTGCTTCAGCCATGCGGTGGGTATCCTCTTTCCGCTTGAAAGCACCACCTTCGTTATTGAATGCTGCAACAACTTCAGCGGCCAGTTTGTCGGCCATTGATTTGCCTGAACGTTTACGGGCAAACAAAATCATGTTTTTAATACTTACGGCCAGTTTCCTTTCTGGTCTGATTTCCATTGGAACCTGGAAAGTAGCACCTCCAACACGGCGGCTTTTTACTTCAACGGCGGGAGCAACATTCTCCAGCGCTTTCTTCCAGATTTCAAGTGGTGAAAGCTCTGTTTCCTTTACGCGTTGTTCTACAATTTTAAGTGTATCGTAGAAAATCGCATAGGCTACGGATTTTTTTCCGTCCTGCATCAAATCGTTGACAAACCGGGTTACCATTGTATCCTGATACACTGGATCCGGCAAAAGAATTCGCTTCTTTGGTTTTGTCTTTCTCATTTTGTACTCTTTTAGCGTTATTTAAATCGGTTGCCCTTCGGCGGTCTTCAGCTTATCTCCGGAAGACATTTTAGAGACTTACTTACTCAACCAAACCACTGTAAATAACAGGTTTTTAAAATTAAATTACTTCTTAGGTTTTTTAGCACCGTATTTTGAACGACGCTGTAAACGGCCTTCAACACCTGCGGTATCGAGGGCACCACGAATTAAGTGATAACGAACACCTGGTAAATCTTTTACCCTGCCGCCACGTACCAATACAATAGAGTGTTCCTGCAGGTTGTGACCTTCACCCGGAATGTAAGCATTCACTTCTTTTCCGTTTGTAAGCCTTACCCTGGCTACTTTACGCATAGCAGAATTAGGTTTTTTTGGTGTTGTTGTGTACACACGCACACAAACTCCACGCCTCTGCGGGCATGAATCCAGGGCCGGAGACTTACTTTTCTCCACCCTTGTTTGTCTTCCTTTTCTAACTAATTGTTGAATCGTTGGCATAAATACCTGTTTTTTATTTAGTTAATAATCCTTAAAAATGGATTGCAAAAGTATATTAAATTTCAATAATAACAATGCTTTTCCGGCTCTATTTTATGTCTTAGCCTTGAAAAACGGCACGCAAAAGTACTAATTTTGAGCAAAGAACAAACTCTTCGCACCATTTTTTTCAAAAATTTAAAGTTAATAAGTCAGTGTACGGGGCCTTTTTTAGTTGTTCTACAACCTTTCTTTTGCCACAGAAATAATAGGATCAACAAGTCGTTCGATTAACCGCCTGTCTTTTGTAACAATTTCAGCAGTTCCCTGCATCTCCTGGTTGAACGGCAACTCGCGGTTATAGTTGGTTACCAAATTGTTAACCAATGCCACTTCAACCGTATAAAATGCCCCTGCTTCAGTATTCACCGGAACTTTTGAGATGTTGGTAACTTTTCCTTCCACTATTCCAAATTCCATGTGCGGATAATTATCGAGTTTGATATTCACCCGCTGGCCGGTTTCAATTTTTCCGGCACCGGCAATAGGAACAAGCGCCCTGCCGATAATGTTTTGTTCCTTCTGAGGCACAACAGTAAATACAACATTCCCTGAAGAAACATACTGATTGACGCTCCAAACATTTGTGAAAGTAACCTGGCCGGTAATCGGGGTTTTCAGAATAAATGCCTGCTCCCAACCGGCAAGTTGATTTTTAAGATTGTCGTATCGCTCTTTTAACGTGGCAAGTAACTGGTTTTCGGATTCGGCTTTTGAAATTTGCTGCTCTTTAATTTGTTCCTGAAGATTATTCATTGTCATTTGAATGTTTGACAATTCAGTCATTGCCTGCTGGTAGGCCAGTTTTTGTTTCAGCATGGCAGCCCGCGATTTTTCATAATCCGATTCGGAAAGCAGGTGCTGGCGGTAAAGCGCAGAATCGCGGGCAAACTGACCAAAAGCCAGTTCATAATCCTGTCGTAATACACTGATTTGGTCTCTCGATTTGTTGAAATAAACTTTGTAATCCTCTATTTGTTTTTTCAACGATTGAATCCGCTGGTCGTAAGTATTGAACGTAAGAAACGTCTGGTAGCTTCTCAACTGGCTAACAAAAGAGGAAAAATAAGAATGGTACTGCCCCAGGCTGTAATTTTCATCAAAACTGATATTTTGAAAAAGTTCGGGTGTATCAAAATAACCTTCAATCGATTCCAGCTTATCCAGCAAGCGATAAGCATCGCTATAACTGGCCGTATTTTCAATTACCGCCAAAATTTCACCTCGCTCTACCATTTCGTTGTTCTCAACAAAAAGGCGGTCGATTTTACCGTTTGATTTGGCAACAATTTGCACGGGCGGGTTCTCTGAAACAATGGTGACACGCGAAGAAATCAAATCGGGGTATTTATAAAAATAACTGCCTGCGAGCAAAATAATTACAACCAAAGAAATGATGGTAATTCCCCAGCGCACAATCCAGCCTGGCGGTGTCCCCAGAATTTCCTGCACCTCGTCGGACCTTATTTCAATAGAGCCCCCTTTCCGACTAAAGTCGGATTTTCTCCCAGGAGGGAAACTTTTTGTCGACGATTGATATTTTTTACTTTCTTTCATTATTGTCCTTATCTTATCCTCCCCCCTGGGGGAGTTAGAGGGGGCTTCAACTTCCCAGTTCCAACTGATTTTTCACCAATTCGTAGTACGCACCTTTTTTTGCAGCCAGTTCTTCATGGGTTCCGGTTTCCACAATCCGGCCTTTGTCGAGCACTACAATATTGTCGGCGCTTTTTACTGTGCTTAACCTATGGGCGACTGTAACCACAGTCCTGCCTTCGAAAAAACCGGATAATTTTTCCATAATCATTTTTTCGTTGTTGGCATCGAGTGCATTGGTTGCCTCATCGAAAAAGAGGTATTTCGGATCTTTGTAAACTGCCCGTGCAATTAAAATGCGTTGTTTCTGTCCCTGGCTCAGGCCGGTTCCCTCCTGCCCTATTTTTGTATTGTAGCGCAGCGGCAGGCTTTCGATGTAATCACCAATATTGGCAATTTCAACAGCACGCCGCAATTTTTCCTTGTCCGGAAAACTATCGGCCACAGCAATGTTATTGGCAATGGTATCCGAAAAAATAAACCCGTCCTGCATGACTACCCCGCAGTTGCTCCGCCACATTTCCATACTAAATTGCTGTAATCCAATTCCGCCAATTTCAACTTTTCCTTCGTAAGGCGGATAAAATCCAAGAATGAGTTTTATAAGTGTTGTTTTCCCGCTGCCACTGGCCCCAACAATGGCTGTAACTTTATTTTCAGGAATAATAAGATTGATATCGCTGAGCACACGTGGCGATTTAGGCCCTTCATAATGAAATGAAACACCGGCAATGTTTATCGCTTTATTTTCAGGAAGCTCGGTATTTTTCTGAATTTCAACCTGTTCTTCATCGTCGCGGTTATGAATTTCACCCAAACGTCCGAGGCTGATTTTGGCATCCTGACCGGCACGGATAAAACCAATAAATTCGTTGAGTGGTGCATTAAGCTGACCTATAATATATATAATGGCCATCATCATACCCAATGTCATGTCGCCCTCGATAACCGATTTGGCAGCAACAAATGATATCAGGATATTTTTTACCTGATTGATAAACATAGAGCCGCCCTCCTGGTTTTGATTCAGCATCAACCCTTTTACGCCCACGCGAAACAGTTTTGCCTGGATGCGTTCCCACTCCCAACGTTTCTGTTTTTCACAATTATTCAACTTGATTTCCTGCATCCCGGTAATCAACTGGTAAACATTGCTCTGGTTGGCCGATGCCACATTGAAGCGTTTGTAGTCGATTTCTTTCCGTTTTTTCAGGAACATTAAAATCCATAACACATACAAAACGCTGCCTGCATAAAAAATTAACAGAATGGTCCAGTCGTAATAAGCCATTACAAAACTGTAGATAATGAACATGAAAATCCCGAACGACATGCTCACAAGGTTGCGCGTTAAAAAGATTTGAATCCGTTCGTTGTCTTCAATCCGCTGGCGCAAATCGCCAATCAGTTTTGTATCGAAAAAACGAATGGGTAGTTTCATCAGTTTTATAAGGAAATCGGAAATAAGCGAAATACTTACCCGCACACTGGTATGCAGCATAATCCAGCTTCGGATAAAACCAACGGCCGTCTGGCTAATGGTTAAAACAAGCTGTGCCACCAGCACCAACACAATAAAATTGAGATTGTTGGTAGAAATACCCACATCGACGATGGCCTGCGTAAGGAACGGAAAAAGCAGACTGATTACACTGCCTGCCAGAAACCCCAGCAAAAGCTGCGTCATTAATTTCCGGTACGGGCGCAAATAGGAAAACAGGTAGCCAAAACCGGACTTATTTACTTTTTCACCTTCCTCTTTGTAAAAATCAGCAGTAGGTTCCAGTAGCAGCGCAATTCCGGCTGGTTCACCTTCAACGGTGGTGGATGCCCAGAATTTAACAAATTCTTCCTGACTGTATTTTAACAAACCATGCGCAGGGTCTGAAACATGGAATTCAAGTTTCTTTCCCCGTTTTTTGATTTTATACAATACAACAAAATGATTCTGCGTCCAGTGGATGATTACAGGAAGCGGCACATCCTCCAATTGTTCGATCGTTACACGTACTCCCTGCGAGCGAAATCCGATCTTTTCGGCTGCATCACTGATGGTAAGCAGTGAAACGCCTTCGCGTGTTTTCCAGGTGAGTTCCCGCAAGGTTTCCAGGTTGTAATGACGCCCGAAATGTTTGGCTACGATCCGCAAACAGGTCGGACCACAATCCATGGCGTCAGGTTGCAGATAATGCGGGAATTTTGGCATAGCTTACGTTTTGTGGTCGAAAGATAGAAAAAATAGAGATATTCTTAAAAGTTTAGCTTCTTATCATCTTTATAATTATTACAAAACCGCAGGAATTCAATTTGATGTTCATCTGAAATTTTATAAAAAAGTGTAATTTGCTTTCGTAGTACTAAACGTTTAACACCAACAAAGTCTGTTTTCTGAAAATCCACATTGCCCTGACTTAAAATATATTCCACCTAAGTTACTTCATCAATGAAGTTCTGCGCTTCCTTTTCTGACCAATTTTCGAGTAAATAATCAATGTTCTCATAAAAATCAAGCCTGGCTTTATTGTTCCAAACTATTTTTCTCATTTAAATTTCAAGTTTGAATATTTTTGCTTTGCTTCAGTCAGAACTTCATCGTGGGTAAGTATATTTCCTTTTTCACTTTGTTCAATAGCGTCTTCAACGGCTTTACGCTCTTTCGGTGTCAATTTGTATTCAGTTTGGGCACTAAGTAACGCTAATATATTAATGTAATTTCTTTTTAAATCCGTATCGGATAATTCATCAATCTTTCTGAACAACTCTAGTTTTATTTCTGCAGTATTCATTACAATAAATTTTATTGTTCTCAACAAAAATAATCATTAAAATCTATATTCTTTTCTTTTTTCTCCTTCGTTATATTGTGCCTAAAACAAAATTTCTAAACATTTTGTCGTGATAAAAATCAAAATTGAAGGTTACCTTTTTTGATTTTAGCGAATATATAATAAAGGGAAAAAAGAAATTTTGGAATAAATCCCAACCATTTGATGAAAACCTTGAAGGAAACACCTTCAGGGTTTTTTGTTTTAATTATCCGGCAGGAACTCTTTCCAGTTGCGGCCTTCCGTTACCCAGGGCAGGTTAAACCGGGCCATTTTTGCACCGCCATCACTTTCATAAAACAGGTAAATCCAACCTTCCGAAGGCGTTCCTTTCCGGCCGGCAGTTAGCGAAGAGTAGGCAAAACTGCCTTCATCCACCACCCGTTTTACCGGCCATGTTTTTCCGCCGTCGAAACTGGCCCAAACGGTTCCGTTAAACCGTCGCGAAGTCCGCAATTCAAAAGGAACATCCTCGTCCTTTTGGTCGGCAGGCACATCGATGTTGCTAAAAAGCAAGATATCGTGCCCATTGACAGGAAGCCGCACCAACCCGGCCATTAGTCCGTAATCAGTGTGCTGTGCGCCGTCGGGCAACACATCGCTAACCGATAGGTCTTCCCACGTTTGCCCGCCGTCGTAACTTTGGGCAATGTACCGCATTCGCGGATTACGCCCGTCGGTTGATTTGTGCCGCCGCGAGTTGTAATAAAGCGTTCCGTCCGACAACTCGGCAATGGCTGCCTCGCCTGTTCCCATTGCAGGAAAAGGCTCGCTTGCCTGCCATGTTTTTCCGCCATTGTCGCTGAACATGGCGTTGGTATAATGTTCATCCCAAAATTCACGGCCGTTACCACCGCCGTAATAACGGGTTGCCCGGATGAGCCTTCCGGCGTACTTTCCTTTTTCCAGGGTAATTCCATGTTCGTTCATGTGCATGGAAGGAATGTGCCCCAGCGAATTTGGCAGAATTTCAATCTCTTCCTCCATCCATATTTTTCCGTCATCTTGGCTTTTGTAAACATGCAGCGGAGCAACCGGATGTCCTTCTTCCACAAACACCAAAATATCGCCAGAATTTTCATCTACTGTTGTGCCACCTCCCTGAAAACCGGGTTTGGCGACTGTTATTTCATTGCCCCAGGTTTTACCTCCGTCTTCGCTTCGGCGCACCCTGAAATTTTCACGCCCCCAGGTAGCAACAACAGTTCCGTCAGCAGCCACAACCACATTGGGAAACCGCTCGCCGGAAAAAATTTGCTGCACCTCAAATTGTTCTTCGCCGTCTCCCCAAAAAGGATTATTAACTGATGTATTGCAGGAGGAAGAAAATAAGGCCAAAACAAAAAATAGTAGCTGAAAATTAAAATGCTTCATTTTGAAAAAATCATTTGATTATTATTCTGTTAATCTTTCAATCCTTCCTTAAAACCAGAATAAGCCGGCTTTCTCTGCAGTTTTTCGTTGTAAAGCGTGGGCCAGTCTTTCATTCCAAAGAAACCGGGAATCCAGGAAGTTCGGTCGTTGAATCCCCAAACCGTAATTCCGTACTGCTGGTTTTCAGGAACTATTTCGCGGTACATTTCTGCAATTTTGCGGTATTTTTCGCCTTGCTGCTGCAACATTTTTTTGGTCAGCTCGGGGTAAATCTGTTCACCGCCACCCTGTTGATCGTTGTGCCGGTTAAAAATAATATCCACTTCCGAGAGGTGCACCTGCAACCCGGTTTCGGCAGCTTTTTTCAGGTTGAGTGCAATAATTTCATCCGGAATATCCATACGGGTGTGCATTTGCAAGCCGATTCCAGAAACCGGCACCCCTCTGCTTTTCAACCGGTTTATCAAATCGATGGTAGCATTCATTTTCACCGTGTCGCGCTCGTTGTTGTAATCGTTAATAAACAGAACGGCATCCGGGTCTGCGTCGTGGGCAGCACGGAAAGCCTGGTCGATGTACGATTCGCCCAGCAGGTTGTACCAAAACGTTTTGCGCATAGTGCCGGCGCTGTCGGTAATGGCTTCGTTCACCACATCCCAGCCGTCCACATCATCTTTGTAGCGCGACACGTAAGTATGAATATATTCTTTCATAAAATTTGACAGCGAGGTGCTGTCGTGTTCCATTTCAGTAAGCCAGCCCGGAGTTCCCGAATGCCAGATAAGGCAGTGGCCAAACAACCGTTTATCATATTTCCGGGCAAATGCAACCATTGTATCCACCCTCGCCCAGCGGTATTCTCCGGGACCTGCCAGCACGCTGTACATTTTCATTTCATTCTCGGAGGTAATGCTGTTGAATTCATTTACAATAATTGAACGCATCGTATCGCGGGTAGTTACCTGGCGGTAATTTACGGCCGTGCCAACATAAATGTCAGCAATATCTTTTAATCCTGTATTTTCTTTTGAAGATTGGTTCTGATTGCAGTAAGCGAAAAACAGGAGGACAATAACCACAACAGCAAATAAATTTTTCATTTCAGTTTTTATTTTTACAAAAATAGTTGACTTGCAAAATACTATTTTAAAAAAACAGGAAGAAAAGTTAACTGAAAATCTTTAACGCTTTTCAATCAAAATATCCTTTGAATCATGCGACCAGGCCGAAAAATAGCCCAGCGCGCCGTTCGAAAAGTTGGGAATGGGATTGGCAGGTGCCGGAGACCCGGGGTTGGTATTTGCCAAATCGC
>DATFJO010000649.1:0-6911 GCA_035269145.1 Tangfeifania sp.
GGCGAATGCAATTCTATTGTTGTTCTTCAATGTATTTGTGTTACTCTATCCGCTTTTAATGCCCAATCCCGGAGAGCAACTCGTAAGCAGACTGAAATCGGAAGGCATTTCGGAAAGTCAGAAAGTGTATGTTTACGGAAATATCCGGACGGCCTCGAATATTCGTATTCACAGCCACCATCAGTTTAATGTGGTGAGCATGGACACAGTTTTTACCCTGCCGGAAGAACCGGTGCATTTTTTAATTGTCAACAAAAAACAACAGCATAAGCTAAACCTGAAAAACTACAAAATAATTCCGGGCTCGAAAGAATGGGCGCGTGTGCCGGTGGAAAAATTCCCCGGATTTCTGCAAAAACCGGTGACTCAACTTAAAGAAGGCGGTACAAAATATTTAATAGCCAAACCAAAACAGCAGCCATGAAATATTTGCAGAAACAGCACTATTACATTATCGGCGCATGGTTTATAATTAACCTGCTGCAATCTGTTTTCACCGGCCTGCATTCCGATGAATCGTATTACTGGATGTACTCCGAAAATCTGGCCTGGGGATATTTCGATCATCCGCCCATGGCGGCGTTGCTGATTCATATCGGGCATCTGCTTTTGCCCGGTGAAATTGGAGTACGGATCATTTTGGTTTTAATGTCCACCGCCACACTCGCACTTATATTTAATGAGATCAGGGAAACAAAAGATCTGTTTTTTGCAACTGTTTTTGTTCTTTCCTTTCCGCTGGTTCACACACACATTGCAGGTTTTATGGCCATCCCCGATGTTCCACTGCTTTTTTTCACCCTGCTTTTTTTGATACTGTACCGAAAATTCCTGGAACAGCCCGGAATAAAACTTTCGGTATTACTGGCACTGGCGATTGCCGCCATGATTTACAGCAAATACCACGCATTCCTGGTTGTCGGGTTCACCGTGCTTTCGAACCTGAAACTTTTACGCAATAAATATTTCTGGATAACAGTTCTGCTCACCCTGATTTTACTTGTTCCGCATTTGTGGTGGCAGGTTGCCAATGAATTCCCAACTTTTAAATACCACCTGGTTGAACGCACCAAACCGTTCCGGCTAAAATATGTTTTCCCAAATATTATGAACCAGCTTTTAATGGCCGGGCCACTAACTTTTGTGCTGATTTTTTGGAAATTACTGAAAGTGGATGTCAAAAATAAATTCACCCGGGCGCTGGTATTTAATATTCTGGGGTTCTATATCCTGTTTTTTCTGCTGAGCTTTAAAAACAGGATTGAAGCACACTGGGCTGCGGCAATTATTCCAATGCTTATGCTGGCAACCTATCCGCTAATTAAACAGAATCCGAAAATAAAACTGTGGTTCCGGCGGTTGGCATTGCCCGTAATTGTGTTGTTTTTTCTTTACCGGATTTATTTGGCACTGGATGTAATTCCGAATGTGGGCTACACAAAAATTACCTTTTACAACCGCGAAGCTCATGCCATGGAAATAAAAGAAATGGCGAACGGACGAAAAGCAGGCTTTTTCAATAATTACGCTGCAATTAGCAATTACATTTTTTACACCGGCGATTCAGCCGTCCATTTATCAACCCCAAATTACCGGTTTAACCAGTATGATTTGTGGAACGAAGAAAAATACGGCGAAGGTGAAACGTTATTTGCCATACAGTCAAAACACCTTAATCCGCCTCATCTGCAAAAAATGACCACCGGCCAGATGAAAGGGTATATAATTATTGAAAAATTCCAGTCATTGACAGGACTGGAATTGAAAGTCGTTAGCGTAAAAACAGTGGAAGACAAGCTTGAATTTGTTATTCAACTCACAAACACCAACCAACACTCCATTTCAACCAATCACATTTCAGAACCGGTTCTGGGCATCATGCAAAATCAGTTGGAAACGGATGTATTTCCACTGACTCAATCTTCGGAAAAAAATAAAATCAAGCCGGGAGGCACAGCAATCCTGCAAATCGAAATTTCCAAAAACCAAATAGATAATAACCAACCTGTAACTTTTTATACCCGCTCAAAAGAAAACATCAGGGGAGAAATGACAGTTTACAAATTTGATACAAACGATTAATACCGTCTGCATTCAAACAAATCTCCCTGCCCGCTATCACAACCTTTTAAATTCATGAAAAAATACATTTCCCATATTTTTTCCAATTCTTGTTCCACCCAAACTACCATATTTGTCATTTAGGAATTTTAAGTTTATTTTTTTAGATAAATTCTATTAAATCAATTTATATCTATCTTTTTGCTTGAAAAAGCATTCCAATATTAATAATCTGTTAAGACATCTTTCATTATCGTCAAAACAGGGGGGCTGACAAAAAATTAAGCACATTTTTGAACCCAACAAATAAAAACAAAGGGGTAGTTTTGAAATTTTAATCATTTAAAAGAAACAACAACGCAAAACAAAGGGGCTATATTCAATTAACATCATTTTTAAGAATTCAAAATAACGAAGTGAGATTAATCAATGAAAAAACAGTATTTAACTTTTAAAAATTAGCAACATGAAAAAAGCATTAATCGTTTTAGCAGGTCTTGTTTTACTAATTACCGGAATGCCACGGGCAAATGCCCAGGAATGGAGTACAGGCCTCGACATTTACAGCAGTTACGTATGGCGTGGCACCAAATTCGGTTCAGGTCCGGCTTTTCAGCCTTACGTTGAATTCAGCGCCGGCGGATTTGCCTTAGGTGCCTGGGGTTCTTACAATGCTTCAACCGACGAAGCAGCCGAAGCCGATCTTTATGCCAGTTACGGATTCGATTTGGGCGAAAATGCATCACTGGGACTGACAGTTACCGATTATTATTTTCCGGGGTCTGCCTGGTTCGAAGGAACTTCGCACTACATTGAACCGATGGTGACACTCGGTGTGGGAATCCTTTCACTCACCGGTGCCTACATGATGAACGATGGCGAAGGTGACCTTTACCTAGAGGCAGGTTTATCTGCCGGCCCTGTTGACTTAACACTTGGCGGAGGAGACGGAGCCTATACCATTGACGGAGATTTCAATATTTGCAACATCGGCATCAGTACCTCGAAAGACATTAAAGTAACCGACTCTTTCACACTGCCCGTTTCAGGTGCGGCCATTTTAAATCCTTCCTCCGAACAATTCCACATTGTGGTAGGAATATCTCTGTAACCTTAAAATCAGAATAAAATGAAAAAAATAGAAGCAATTATTCGCAAAACAAAATTTGACGAAGTGAGCGAAGCCCTTCATGAAGTCGGCATTGAATTCTTCTCATTCTGGGATGTCAGAGGTGTGGGACAAGCCCGCGAAGGTCGTGTTTACCGCGGCATTGTTTACGACACCAGCACAATCGAGCGCATCAAGCTCTCAATCATCGTCAGGGACAAAAACATTGAAAAAACAGTGAATGCCATCCTTGAATCTGCACGGACCGGTGAAATTGGCGACGGTAAAATATTCATCATCCCTATCGAAGACTCTTACCGAATCAGAACCGGGGAAAGTGGAGACGAATCGCTTTACATTAAAGGAAAAGAAGAGTAGTAACATTTAAAATTGAATTATCATGGAAGAACTTTCTATTTCGATTAACAATATATGGGTTTTGGTTGCCACATTCCTGGTAATGTTTATGCAGCCCGGATTTGCGATGGTGGAGGCAGGCTTCACGCGTTCAAAAAACACGGCAAACATTCTTACAAAAAACCTGGTAGACTTTTCGGTGGGGGCCATTCTCTACTGGGCAATTGGATACACACTGATGTATGGCGAATCGATTGCCGGTTTCGTCGGGATGCCTGAATTGTTTATTAACGACAATGGAATTGGCGATTATGCCAACAAAACAGATTTAATGTTCCAAACTGTTTTTGCCGCAACAGCCGCAACAATTGTTTCAGGGGCAGTTGCCGAACGGACAAAATTCAGCGCTTACCTTATTTTCACTGTTGTGATAACAGTATTTATCTATCCGATTTCCGGGCATTGGAAATGGGGTGGCGGCTGGCTCGATCAACTTGGTTTTCTTGATTTTGCAGGATCGACGCTGGTGCATTCAGTAGGTGCATGGGTTGGGCTTGCAGGTGCAATTGTTCTTGGTCCGCGCCTCGGAAAATATGTAAAAGGCAAGGCAAAAGCGATTCCCGGACACAACCTGGCATTCGGGGCACTCGGGGTATTTATTCTCTGGTTTGGCTGGTTTGGTTTTAACCCCGGTTCTCAACTGGGTGCCGCAGGAAATGACAACACAGTTGCAATTGCCCACATAGTTCTTACAACCAACCTGGCTGCTGCTGGCGGAGCAATGGCTGCATTGTTTACTTCGTGGATGCGTTACAAACGCCCTGCCCTTTCGCTGGCCCTCAACGGAGCCCTGGCCGGACTTGTTGCAATTACCGCCGGATGCGACATTGTTAGTCCTGGTGGCGCTCTCATTATTGGCATTATTGCCGGAATCATTCTTGTTTTCAGTGTTGAAATTTTCGACCAGGTTTTCAAAGTAGACGACCCGGTGGGCGCTATTTCTGTACATGGCGTGAATGGAGCTTTCGGCACAATTGCAGTTGGTTTGTTTGCAACCGAAGGGGGACTGTTTTATGGTGGCGGTGCAAGCCTCCTTGTTTCTCAGCTAATTGGTGTAGCGGCAGTATTTGCATGGGCATTCGGGTTGGGCCTGATAATGTTCAAAATTATAAAAGCAACCATCGGATTGCGCGTTTCCAGGCGCATTGAAGAAGAAGGACTCGATGTTTACGAACATGGAGAAAGTGCCTACAACTAACACATTCTTCTTCAGCTTTTGTTCTGTAGCTGTCTGTTGTGGATTCGCCGGTAGGGGCGGATCCTTTTTCCAAAACCCGGCAACAGAATCTACAAAGGGATTGACATCGTTTAGTTTAATAAGAAGAGAAGTTTTATTTATTGGTTTATTAGTTTGAGCAAAAACCGGCCGGCAGAAATGCGGCCGGTTTTTTTGTTGATAAAAAACAAAGGAATTATCCGGGAATCATAGCAATTAAGATGCACGGATTGCTAATTTTGCAAGCCTAAAAAATTAAATGTATGCAAACCTGGTTTGAGTGTAAAGCAAAATACGTAAAAGTAACCGAAAGCGGAAAAGAACAAACAGTAACCGAAAATTTCCTGCTCGATGCAGTTTCATTTACTGATGCTGAAACGCGGATAATCCGTCAGTTGGAGCAAATGGTAAAAGGTGAATTTTCTGTTACCGACATTAAAAAATCGCGCATCGGTGAAGTATTTCCCTACGAAACCGGAGAATGGTGGTTTAAAGCAACTATCAACCTTGTAACCATTGACGAAGAAGCCGGGAAAGAGAAAAAAATGCGTACTTATTATCTGGTGATGGCCGACGACATAAAACAAGCCCTCGAGCGTCTGGATGAGAGCTTGTCGTACCTGGTTATTCCGTATGTAGTTTCTGCGCTTGCGGTGAGCACAATCGTTGATGTTTTCCCGTACGACCCTTCCGAATCTGCTGTTCCCGAAGGCTTCACTCCGGTTGAAAAAGAATAATTTTTAAGAAAATATTATCGCTGCCCCCTTTTTAAGGATTTTGATTTTCAGTCGAACATCCTTTGCCGGGGACTGTTATTTAATTGAAAATGCGATTCCCCCCAGTATTTTGTAACTTAGTAAAACAAGACAAAAAATTCAAATTATGAGCAAGAACAATATCATTACTCAAAAACCGAAGAAAAAAGACAGAAAAGAGATGATCCAATACATTAACCTTCAACTGGCGGCACTGGGTCAACCCCTTTTTTCTGATGATAAGGATGAAGGCTCAAAACTTTCGAGCGATAAATTTATTTCATTAACCGAGGGCTTAATAAGCAGTTTACGTGAAAAAACAAGATTATTATCCGGCCACCTTTCTCCTGCCGATACACGTATTCAAAATTTTCTTGACAATTATTTAAAAGACGTTTCTATTGATACATCCTACCATTTGCCGGATTCAACATTTGTTTTAAACCAGCCGGGACTGGGGCGCGAGGTTAGCCTTCCACCAAACGGAAATTCTTTTAGAACCGAGTTGGTGAGTTCGCACCGCCTGAAACAAGGCATTTTAAATAACCCGGCAGATGACAAGCGAACCACAAAAGGCACGTTTCACATTGTTGAAGACGGCCTTCCGGTTCCACCCGACAAAAAGGAAGTGCCCAAAATTGCATTTGCCCACATGTTGCACGAAGCATTTCACCCGGCAGATGATATGAATGTATTGCCGTTTACTTCCAACCAGAATGATAAGGCAAAAATTATGGTTTCGCTATTGCTGCGGCCTGTTGTCAGCCCCGAAGTAAAAGGCCTGATGAGTGAAAAAAGCATGGAAATCCGCTTTTTTGCCCCCGGAAGCCTGGTAAGCAATCTCGATTTTGTGGAACATATTTTTGGAAATGCCGGCGATCCCAACCTGGCCCAAAATGATGCAGCACTCGATATCGAACATTGGACAGGCCACACAGGTTGTATCGTTCTGGCTCCCCAACTGACAAAACTGAAAAAGAAAGACATCGGGCTTCCACATGTCGACAAAGCTACCGAAAGACAAAAAGCCGATGGCATGTGCTGGAACGATGAAAATGAACTTTACAACGACGGCGGAGCCTTTAAAATTACCTGTCGCGATGAACAGGGAGTTGTTGTTACACTGATTGCAAATAACTATTTCGGTTATTCTAAAAAAGAAATTAAAACCCAGATTGGATACTCCGCAAATTTATACGGCATAGTAGAAGAAGAGCATGCCGGCGGAGCATTGGCATTCCCGCGCGGGAACATGGGAGACAATATTTTTGGTCAACCATTTTCAGAAAAATTCGATAATAAATATTCATTCGAAGAAGTAAAAAAACTGCTGGCTGGAAAGATTGATGTGATG
>DATFJO010000650.1:0-3142 GCA_035269145.1 Tangfeifania sp.
TCCTGCGTCCACGGATCTTTTTTGCCGCCACAGGCAATTGGTTTTAAATCGATGCCCAGTTTTTTCAAAGCTTCCGGTATATTTGATTCTTCGGTAATCACCACATTTCCGTTGTCAATTTTCAGGTGAATGGTTTTGTAACGGCTCAGCCCGTAAACCACCGGTTCGTAAACCATGCAGGCATCGGTATTCAGGTTGGTGAATACCATGTCGAGGTGGATAAACGATTCCGGTGTTGAAGGAAGTTCCTGCACAATAATGTGGTGGGTCCCTTTTTTTTGCTGCTTAATGTTTTCAATCACAAAATCGATTCCCTGAGTGCTGGTACGCATGCCGGTCCCTATAACAAAAACATCGTTGCGAACCACCTGGAAATCGCCTCCCTCGAGTGTTGCATTTACATCGATTGTTATTCCCTGTTTTGGTTTGAGTGGATTCAGGGTTGAGGTTTCAAAAAGCGGATGATGATTGAAAATGGCATCAATTATAATCGATTCCCGTTCGCGCACAGGATTGGCCATTTTCCCGATGAGCATATTATCATTCATTCCCATGGCCGAATCGCGGGTAAAAAAAAGGTTGTGCAGGGGCCGCAATGAAAATTTTTCGTGGCTCAGGTAGTTGGTCAGGTTGTTTCTTTCAAGAATCACGCCTTCAATCAGCAGGTTAGCCAGCTCGTCCGGGCTGTTTTCTGCCAGCCTTTCTTCAAGGCCAAAAACTTTTTCGTGGTTGCAGATTTCTTTCAGTAAGACAGTTTTTGCTGCCTCATCTTTCAAAATGCCGGCAAGCAGTTGCTTTACTTCAAACACTTCCGATACTTTATTCAGCACTCCCCTGAGTTGTGCATATTCTTCCGATGCAATCGACAGGTTTAGTATATCGCTGTACAAAGCACGCTCAGCATTTTCGGGTGTCATGTTTTCCACTTCCGAGCCTGGGTTGTGAACAATTACCCCCTCCAGTTTGCCAATCTCAGAATTTATATTTGTATTCATGAATTCAAATTATAGTTGTAAAAATCGCCTCAAAGATATAAACTTTGCACAGGTAATAATTGAAATTAGATATCTTCGTTTTGTTTTTGGAATGTGTTAAAAAATATGGTTTTTGATCTGACAGAAGAAATTGCAGGTAAACTGCTTCGGTGCAATTATTGTACGAAACTAACCGCGATTTACAGGAGCAATAAATGAATAGGATTTTAAAAAAATACGGATTACTGACATTGATTGTGTTGCTGGCCTTGCCGGAAGTCTGGTCACAGGAAAAAGACACAACAGACTTTATGATTGGCATTGTTGAAGGAGAGGACACACTTATTCATAAAAATATACAGGAAGTTTGGGTAATGCCTCCCCGCAGATTTGAAAGTCGCCGGCACGAACGACGCTATAACCGGTATGTGAATAAGGTAAAAAAAGTGCTGCCCTATGCCAAAGAAGCAGGACGGTTACTCGAAAAATATGAACCGGTTTATTTTGCCCTCGAGGAACAAAGCGACCGGCGGCAATTGATGAAAAAACTCGAGGATGAATTAATGTCGCGATATAAAGATGAACTGAAAAAAATGACCATTTCCGAGGGACGCATTTTGCTGAAACTGATTGACCGCGAAACCAGCCGCACTTCTTTCAAACTGCTGAAAGATTTCAGGGGCGGGTTCAGTGCTTTTTTCTGGCAGGGAATTGCACGCCTTTTTGGCAGCGACCTGAAAGCTGAATACGACCCCGAAGGTGAGGATAGAATGCTGGAGGAAATTGTTACCCTGGTTGAAGTAGGATATTTTTAAAAAATGTGGTAAAATGCCAGAAACGATACGAACTTTTATTGCCGTAAAAATTGAGCCACAACCAGCACTGATTGAGTTGTTGAGCCTCCTGAAAAAAACTTTTGACCACGAAAAAATTAAATGGGTGGAAAAAAATAATTTACACCTCACCCTGAAGTTTCTTGGCGACACATCACCGGTTCAGGCTGATCAGGTAAAAACAGTTTTGCGTAAAACTGCTGATAATTTTTCTGCATTTCAGTTTGATTTAACAGGAGTTGGTTTTTTTAAAAGAAACCGGAAACCCAAAGTTCTGTTTTTAAATATTGAAAAGAATGAAACTTTGAAACAACTTGCTGCCGAAACCGATGCCAGATTATCTGAACTGGGATTCGAAAAGGAACAGCGGGAGTTCAATCCGCACCTCACTTTAGGAAGAATCAAATTTCTGAAAGACAAATCACGTTTTTATGAAACTATTGAAACTTACAAAAATCATTTTATTCAGCAGGTAAAAATTACCGAAGTCATTTATTACCAGAGCATATTGAAACCTGCCGGGGCTGAGTATAAATCAATCGAAAAATTTGAGTTGAATTCATTCTAAATTTGTAATTTTGTAATCGGAGAGTTCGACCACCAGCCTAAATACCAGTACTGAGGCCGTTAAGCTGGGGCATCAAGGCTAGGAAAACATCAGAAACCTGTAATCCCGTTATCGGGAGTGCCAGCCTCCTTGTGGCGGCTCTCCTTTTTTCTTTAACTTCTGATATCCAGAATATTTCAACTGCTTACTTTCCGTTTCCTTTAAAACTGACCATAACGGTGTATATCAATATTTTTAAATCGATATAGAGTGAAATGTTTTTCAGATAGATCATGTCGTACTGAAGCCGTTCAAGCATCTCATCCACATTCGAAGCATACCCGTATTTCACTTGCCCCCATGAGGTAATTCCGGGTCTCAATTTGTGCAGGTGGGTGTAATGCGGAGCTTGTTTTACAATCTGGTCGATGTAAAACTTCCGCTCGGGACGCGGCCCCACCAGCGACATATCGCCTTTAATAACATTTAAAAACTGGGGAATTTCGTCGAGATGAGTTTTACGCAGGAATCGCCCTATTTTTGTAATACGCTGGTCGTTTTCACTCGAAAGTTCAGGCGTTCCGTTTTCTGCTTCCTGCACCATACTCCGCAGTTTATAAATGTAAAAAGGATCGCCAAACCGCCCAATTCTTTCCTGCCTGTAAATTACCGGTCCTTTGGAAGTAATTTTTATGATAATTGACAAAACAAGGAAAACGGGCAGAAATAATATTGTAGCAAGCATCGAAAGAACAATATCGAGCAACCGCTTTGTTTTTTCCTGCCAG
>DATFJO010000651.1:0-13533 GCA_035269145.1 Tangfeifania sp.
ATCAAATTTCCCATCAGCGAAAAGCCGGATTACCTCAGGTAAAACCTAACATTTGGGCAATGCGCTCAAACGCGCCAGCCCGCCCGTGGATGTTTCGCGGTAGTGGCTTTGTAAATCAATGCCGGTTCTGTACATGGTTTCCACCACTTCGTCAAAACTGATGCGGTGCCTTCCATCCGACATCAGCGCGTATGTGTTGTGCGAAACAGCACGCTCGGCAGCAAATGCATTCCGCTCGATGCAGGGAATCTGCACCAGTCCGGCAATCGGGTCGCAGGTGAGTCCGAGGTGATGTTCCAATCCCATTTCTGCCGAATATTCAATCTGAAAAATGGTGCCGCCGGTGAGTTGTGTGGCTGCTGCCGAGGCCATTGCGCAGGCTGTTCCCACTTCTCCCTGGCAACCTACTTCAGCACCCGAAATAGAAGCATTGGTTTTTACCACGTTTCCGATGAGGCCTGCCGTTGCCAGCGCACGAATGATGGCACTTTTTTCTGTTTTATATACTTTTTTGAAATATTTCAGCACCGCAGGCAAAACACCGCTCGCACCGCAGGTGGGGGCAGCTACAATTTTTCCGCCTCCCGCATTTTCTTCCGAAACAGCCAGGGCGTAAGCAAAAAGCTGCGACCGCCGTTTGAACGGAGTGGCAAAGTTTTTTCCTTTCACATAAAATGACTGAGCTTTCCGGGGCAGTTTGAGCACTCCCGGCAAAACACCTTCCTCGTCGAGTCCTTTTTTTATAGAGGCTTCCATCACTGTCCAAACTTCCTCGAGATGCTCGCGGAGGTTTTTTTCTTCGAATTCAAAAACATATTCCCAAAGCTGAATTCCGTTTTGTGTGCAGTATTCCAGAATTTCGGCCATTTTACGATGTGGGTAGACTTCTCGTGTTTCGGTTTCGGTAAAATCGTCGGTGATGGCTCCGCCGCCAATGCTGTAAACAGTCCATTCATCTTCAACCTTGTCATCGGAATTGAACGCAGAAAACTTCAATGCATTCGGATGTTTGGGCAGAAACGTTCGTGGTTCCCAGGAAATATCCAGTTTTTTATTGCTAAATGTTTCATGGATCGCTCTGTCGGTTAAGTGACCTTTGCCGGTTGCTGCGAGGCTTCCGTATAAAATAACCTCATAACGCAAAGCTGAAGGATTTTTCTGAAGAAATCGGTCTGCTGCTTTCTTTGGCCCCATGGTGTGGCTGCTCGAGGGGCCGTGGCCAATTTTGTATATTTCCTTGATCGATTCCATCGTTTGTAAAATTACTGCAAATGAACTTCACTTTATCGACAAATCAAACTGAATTTGTATTTTTACGTGAAAATTGAAAAATATGAAAGTATACCATCTGATTTTGATTCTTGCAGTATTGACAGCCTGTTCATCAAAACAACAAAAAGAAATTGAAATGCCTTATTCAAAAGCTGATTTCGAAGGGGTTATCGACGGCAAACCCACCCGTATGTTTAAAATGGAAAATGAAAACGGAGTGGTTGTAACCCTGACCAATTACGGAGCCAAAATAATTTCGGTTTATGCACCCGACCGCAATGGAAGTTTTGAAGATGTGGTGCTTGGTTTTAATTCGCTTGCCGATTATGAGCAATACGGTGCCAGTCATGGTGCGGTGGTTGGGCCTTTTGCCAACCGGATTGCCAACGCTCAGTTTACCATCGATGGCGAAACATATCATTTGCCGGTGAATAACGGCGAAGCTTGTTTGCACTCGGGACCCGACAGTTGGTATCGCAAAGCCTGGGATTTCGAGAAAAACGGAAATGAAACTACTTTTTCGCTGGAAAGTGCTGACGGGGAATTTGGCTTTCCGGGAAATAAAACTGCGAAAGTGACCTATACACTAACAGATGATAACGAGTTGAAAATCGATTACCAAATAACAACCGATAAAGCCTGTCCGATAAATGTGACCAACCATAGTTATTTCAACCTGAATGGCGAAGGCGAGGGAACTATTCTCGACCATGTGCTGGTGATTAATGCCGAAAAATCGACACCCGTAATCGATGCCGGTATGATTCCCACCGGGGAGATTGAAGATATTCGTGAAACCGCGCTCGATTTTACCAATCCGCAAAAAATTGGCGACCGAATAGACACCAACCACCCGCAGCTTAATTACGCCTCGGGGTATGATTTCAACTACGTGCTGGACAAAGAGCCCGGCGAACTGGCTTTTGCTGCCAGTGCCTACGAACCCGAAAGCGGCCGGTTTATGGAAGTGTTTACTACCGAGCCCGGAATTCAGCTTTACACGGGCAATCATTTAAAGGGAAATGAGATTGGTAACAGGGGTAATCCATATACAGCACGCACCGGATTTTGTTTGGAAACACAGCATTTTCCCGACAGCCCGAATCAGCCCGCCTTCCCGGAAACAGTGCTTGAGCCTGGCGAAATATTTAAGTCGACGACTATTTATAAGTTTTCTGTGAAAGAATAGAACTTATACAAGCGATAAAATGAATTGCCACAATTGTTCCTTTTTTTCAAAAGGAACAATTGTGGCAATTTGTTTTAAAAAACATTCATCTTTTCAACCTGTTGAAATGAATAAGTTAAAAGGCAGAAGGTTTGGATAATAAAAATTTCCGCAGGCTTTAATTAATAATAATTGCAGTTGAGGAACGTTTCTTAAACTTTGATGGTAATTTAAGAATTTTGAGGAGTAGCAGAAAAGAAAACAAAGAATGGTTCGGGAATATTTTTAATGAAAATTATGAATATATCCGGAATTACCTGTACTACCTGTCGGGCGATATGGAGCTGGCCGAAGATTTGGTGCAGGATGTTTTTCTTCAGCTTTGGGAAAAAAAGGACAGCATAAAAGATGAAACTGTGCGGGCCTTTTTATTTACCGTCGCTAAAAATGATTTTTTGAAAAGCACCCGCCGAAAAAAAAATGATTTAAAATTCAGGTCAGCTATTTTTGAAAATTCGGAAAACAAATCACCGGAATATATTCTGGAAATGAAGGAGTTCGATGAAAAGCTGCAACGTATTATTTCGGAAATTCCGGAAAAAAGCCGGGCGGTTTTTTTAATGCACCGGATTGACGGTATGACGTATAACG
This sequence comes from Tangfeifania sp., assembly GCA_035269145.1. Classification (GTDB taxonomy): domain Bacteria; phylum Bacteroidota; class Bacteroidia; order Bacteroidales; family Prolixibacteraceae; genus Tangfeifania. The sequence goes on from DATFJO010000651.1 coordinate 3,092, forward strand.
AAATTGCCGGCAACCTGAAAGTCACTGTAAAAGCCATTGAAAAACAAATGAGCAAAGCATTATCTATTTTGAATGAAAAATTGGGAAAGAAGATATAATACCGATTTGCTTGATAGGTAAAATAACATCTGAAATTGTATAATTTGCAAAAAAACAGAACAGATTTTGAAGATATTGATTCGACATATTTTTCTTGCATTTTTCTTTTTAATCTTCTTTGTGAAGGTGAATGCCCAGCAACCGGTTATCACTTATTCTTCAAAAGGAGAACCACTTTCTTTTGTTTTGGAAGAATTGAGCAATCGGTACGATCTGAAATTTGCATTCAATTCCGGGACTTTTCAAAACATTGAAACAAGCTTTAATTTAAAGGAAGCTACCCTTGATGAATTTTTGCAGTTGCTCGGGGATGAATATTTTATCCGGTCGAAAAAAATTGACGGAACCTGGGTGCTGGTGGCTGACTTTCCAGTCGTTTCAGAAAAGAAAGATATGAAACCGGAAACAGCAGTTTTATCAGGTTATGTAAGAGATAAAACTACCGGCGAGAATTTAATTTACTGCAATGTGGCCACTGCAAACAACAGGGGAGGAATGACCAATGAACTGGGATTTTTCAGTTTTAAAGTACCTGCAAATGATTCGGTGGTAATTTCTGTCAGTTATGTGGGGTTTCAACGGTTGGATACATTGGTTGTCCCTGCAAAAAATATGGTAATTGCGCTTGAACCTTCCGAAATTGTGCTTGATGCGGTTCAGGTTATTCATTATGAAAAAGAGGTGCTTCAGGCATCACCTTATGTAGAAAAAATCAGTTTTAATCCACGGAAATCTTCTGATATTCCTCGAATTTCGAACGATGATTTGGGGAATGCCCTGACCCTGATTCCCGGTGTTAATTTTTTGCAGGGAGGAATTTCCGGTCTTTCAATCCGGGGAAGTTCACCTACAGATAACCTGGTGCTGCTCGACGGGATTCCGGTGCTTGAAACCAACCATTTGCTGGGGAACATGAGCGTACTTAACTCAAAATTTGTGAACCAGGCATTTGTTTCACGCGGTGGGTTCGATGCTTCCTATGGAGGGCGTGTTGCCGGGTTAATACAAATTTCGGGGAAATCGGGTGAGAATAAGAATCCCTATTTTGATGTATCGGCAAATCTGCTAAACACAAACGTGCTGGCAAGTGTTCCACTTTCCGAAAAATTTTCGGTAACTGCCGCCTGGCGCCGTTCGTTTATCGATCAGTGGCAGAATTACCTGTACTATCGTTTAATTGACGATGTAATAGCAAGTGAGAGAAATCCGGTAACTTCCACTATCATTCCGAAAGTAAAATACGATGATGTTAACGCAAAGCTGAGTTTTCATCCGTCGGATAAACTGGAATTCAATCTCAATATTTTGTACGGAAAAGACGAGCAAAGCAGAGACTTTGAGTTGATTCAGACCAAAGATTATTACCGGAATGAGCAGACGTTCGGTGAAAATATTGGAGCGAGTTTTAACTGGAAATGGCAGGTAAATGAGAATTGGTTTCATTCTTTTTCTGCGGGAATATCGACACTCGAAAGTGAGCGAATCGATGAAACCGGTGAATTGCAGGAAGTTACTGAAGTGATTGAAAATCCGGGGCAGGGAGTTGGAAAGGGAAAAGGGCTTGCCAAAACAAGGGAACGCACTTTTACCCGCGAGGTTTTTGACATCGACAACGGATATAACTACCTCGAAGAATTCAGAGCCGGCTGGAAAACAACGTTTAAAACCGGTATCTTTAAAAATGAAGCAGGTCTGGGAATTACGGCGAACAGATACAGTTACGATTTCTATGCCGAACGCACCGAAGCGGATATTGAAATCGATTCGATTGCCAGTCAATCGAAACTGAGAATGTTGAACGGCTTTTTACAGCAGCGCATTGATTTAAATGAACAGTTCCATTTTAGGTGGGGACTGCGAACCAACATCGATTTGGCAAACGGAAGAAGCTACTGGCAGCCACGGGCCGGGCTGGAGTTTTATCCGGTTAACGGATTAAAACTTTATACTTTATCCGGTGTATATTACCAGTTTTTGTCGGGTATCAAGCGTTTCGACAGCCAGGGGTATTTTAACCGGATTTGGTACCTGCCAGCCGAAGACGGGCTGGGAACAGTAAATGGAAACCATTTTATTGCCGGCTTAAAATATGAAAACCGTGGCTGGTTTGTTGATTTTGAAACGTATTTGAAAAATACATCGGGGAGAGTTAATTTGTTTGCTGAGGAAGTCAAGTCCGGAAATGAATTGTCTGTGGCTTATTTTCCGTATGAGATGAATGAAAAAAACCGGGGACTGGATTTATTCGTTCAGAAAAAGCAACGCCACTTTAACCACATGATAAGCTATTCGCTGTCATCTTTCGAAGTAAAAACGGAAGGATTTCTGGACAATAAATGGTTCCCCGATTACAATGACCGGCCTCACCGTTTGAAAATTACCGAAATGGTAAACTGGCGGAACTGGACACTCACAGGTAGCTGGCAAGTTGCAAGTGGTTTGCCGGTATTGAAATTTCAGGCTTCTGAAGGCACAGAAGACTTTCAGCGAACCGGGGATTTTTCTCAGATTGATTTTGCTCTGTCGAAAAAAGTTGTGCTCTCAAGGTTTGTTTTAGATGCCGGGGTGTCCATGCTCAATGTCCTCAACCGCGAAAATGTGGTGGAGGTAAACTACCTTCGTTTTTCTTCCGAATCGGGTTCCATGACCGTGCGTTCCGACATTTCTGCACTCGGATTTACTCCTGTCTTTTTTATGAATGTTCGGTTTCAGTAAAAAAAATCATTTTTGGAGTTTTGTTTAAATCTCTCATTATTATTTGTTTGAGATGAGAGAAAAGCGATTTTATTATTTATTTTCAAAAAAAACAGCAACTCCAGGTAGGGTAAATCGTGGGTTGTGGATATTAAGGGTGTTACAAATAATAAAATAGTGTCCGGGAAAACTTTTTGGATGTATGAATAAAAATCGAAACAATCAATCAATTTCGGAAAAGGCAGATCAACTGCTCAATAGTTACCAGGTTCATGCAAAAAAGGACAAAGAGGAAGTACTGGGCACTATTTTAAATAAAATTGAGCAGAAAGAAAATACACCCGTCCGAAAAATCAACTGGTATCAGGTTGCGGGTATTTCAGCCGCTGCTTCTGTTGCTGTGCTTGTTGTTTTCTGGTTTTTTACTGCATCGGTTACTGTTAATTCTGAAATGGGGGAAACGCTCACCTACCGCATGCCCGATAATTCGAGGGTAGTTTTACACGACAACAGCTCCGTGAAATTTGGTAAGTACATCAATAAACGAAAAGTTGCCTTAACAGGAAAAGCCTATTTCGAGGTTGTAAAAGGCGATGGATTTGTTGTTAAAACCAAAAACGGAAATGTAGCAGTACTGGGAACACGGTTTTTGGTGGCTGATAATAATGAAGCACTTAACGTAAAATGTTACGAAGGAAAAATAAAGACTGAGTTCAACAGGCACTCATGGATTCTTGAGCCGGGAACTCAGTTTTATGGCAACAGCAATTCTGCCGAAAAAAATGAAATTGCCGAAAAAACAGAATATCCTGATTTTGCTGAATTCTTTGGAAGTTTTTCCAATGCACCACTTTTAAATGTAATTCAGGAGATTGAAGGATTCTTTGATGTTAATATTGAATTAAAAACGGGCGAAACCGAAAAATTTTCCGGTACCATAGAAACCGGAAACCTCGAAAGCGCACTTCTGATTGTTTGTGAATCGCTTGGGTTAAGGTACAAATTTGAAGATGATTACAGAATAGAAATTTTTTAATGCTTAAAAAAGATGAAGATGAAAACGAAAATGAAACAACTATTTAAATCACGATTATTAGGAATCGTTTTATTATTCGCTGCAATGGGATTAATTGTCGGTTGCAGCCAAACGGATGATTCAGATTTTGAAACCGAACCGGGAAACGGCTACGTAGTTTTGAAACTTACGGATGCACCTTTCCCTGCCGATAAAGTAGCAGAAGCAAATATCACTGTCGACTGGATTCAGATGCTCAGGTACGATGGCGAAAATGAAGAGGAGGGACAGGAAATTCATGAGTCGGATTCCGTTCATGTACTGTTTGATCTGGACGGTGAAATTACGTATAACCTGCTTGATTTGAATAACGGGGTAACTGCCATTTTAAGTGAACAGGAAGTTCCCGCAGGAGATTACGATGAAATCAGAATGCACATTGTTGATGCTAACATCATGTTGAAAGACAGCACCGTTTATGATTTGAAAGTTCCAAGCGGCAATGCCAGCGGGTTGAAAATCAAACTCAATCCTTTCCTTTCAGTCGAAGATGGCAGCTATGCCGAAGTTTTGCTCGATTTCGATGTGAGCCGTTCGTTTGTTGTTCGCGGTAATCTGAGTAAAGGAAAAGTAAACGGGTTTATTTTTAAACCGGTTGTAAGAGCAGTTGCCAATGTTCAAACTACAACCGGTCAAATTGAAGGCACTGTTTCCGACACAACAGATGCTCTTTTGCAGGATGCTTTGCTGACTTTACTTTCGGGTGAAGACACAGTTATTACTGCAATTACCGATTCTGTGGGATTTTATGCAATGATTGGCATAGCACCCGGAGACTTCACACTGGTATGCGTTAAAGATGATTTTGAAGAGCAGGAAAAGGAGGTAACTGTTCAAAAAGGAGTGGTAACAGAACAGGATTTTGAACTTGTTCCGGTAGATGATGATAATTAGAGATTTAAAGCGGAGAGAATAATTGGTTTTTGTTTTAAGGCAGATGAATTGCCTTGTTTTGAGGTAAAAAGAAAGGCGCCATATTCGGCGCCTTTTGTATTTATAAACTTCAGTCGTATTATTATTCTTCTTTTTTAATCAGCTTCAGGTTTAACTCTTTGAGCTGCTCCGGAGATATTGGCGATGGAGAATCAATCATCACATCGCGGCCTGCATTATTTTTAGGGAAGGCAATTACGTCGCGGATTGAATCGAGACCTGCAAAAAGCGAAACCAAACGATCGAATCCAAATGCGATACCTGCGTGGGGAGGCGCGCCGTATTTAAAAGCATTCATGAGGAATCCAAACTGTGCTTCGGCCTGCTCGTGTGTGAATCCCAAAACCTTAAACATTCTTGCCTGTAATTCTGAATCGAAAATACGAACAGAACCTCCGCCAATTTCAACGCCGTTTATTACAAGGTCGTAGGCATTGGCACGAACATCGCCCGGGTTGGTGTCGAGCAACTTTATATCTTCGGGCTTTGGCGCTGTAAACGGATGGTGCATCGCATAAAATCGCTGTGTTTCTTCATCCCATTCCAAAAGCGGGAAATCAACTACCCAAAGCGGTTTGAAACCGCCTTTTTCGCGCAGTCCCATTCGTTTTCCCATTTCCAGGCGAAGTTCACCAAGAGCATCCAGCGTTTTTGCTTTATCGCCCGAAAGTACGAGGATTAAATCTCCGGGTTGGGCATCCATTTCTTCAGCCCATTGTTTTAAATCATCGGGGGTGTAGAATTTATCGACTGACGATTTAAAACTGCCGTCTTCGTTATATTTTACATACACCAATCCTTTGGCGCCTATCTGAGGGCGCTTTACCCAGTTGGTCAGTTCATCGAGTTGTTTGCGCGAATAACCGGCACAACCTTTGGCACAAATCGCTCCGATATATTCAGCCGAATCAAAAACATTGAACCCTTTACCTTTTACCGTTTCCGAAATATTTGAAATCAGCATCTCAAAACGGATATCGGGTTTGTCGGAACCATATTTTTCCATGGCTTCGGAGTAGGGCATCCGTGGAAAATCTTCCACTTCGACATTCAGCACATCTTTGAAGGTGAATTTGGTCAGGCCTTCAAAAGTATTCAGTACATCTTCCTGTTCAACAAACGACATTTCGCAGTCGATTTGCGTAAACTCGGGCTGACGGTCGGCGCGTAAATCTTCATCGCGGAAACATTTTACAATCTGGAAATATTTATCGAATCCGGCTACCATCAGTAACTGCTTAAAAACCTGTGGTGATTGCGGCAGTGCATAAAATTCGCCTGGATTCATACGCGACGGAACAACAAAATCGCGTGCACCTTCCGGTGTCGATTTTATCATTACCGGCGTTTCGGTTTCAATAAAACCTTCGTCGTTTAAATAGGTGCGCACTGCATGTGCCATTTTTGCCCGCAACTCGAGGTTGGAGCGCACATTTTTCCGGCGTAAATCAAGGTACCTGTATTTCATGCGCAAGTCGTCGCCGCCGTCTGTCTCTTCCTGAATTGTAAAAGGTGGAATCGCAGAGGGACTTAAAATTTTTATTGAAATTAAATCTATTTCGACCTCTCCCGTGGGAATGTTTTTGTTCTTGCTCGAGCGCTCCCTTACTTTTCCTTCTGCCTGGATAACAAACTCGCGACCCAGTTTTTCCAGTTTTTCTTTTACTTCATTCGAAGCATTTTCATCAATTACCAACTGGGTAATTCCGTAACGATCGCGTAAATCAATAAATGTCATTGCTCCCAAATCCCTGACGCGCTGCACCCATCCGGCCAGTTTTACTTGCTGGTCAATGTTCTCTGCTCTTAGTTCTCCACACGTATGTGTTCTGTACATGATACCTTTTTTTTTGATTTGGTTGCGAAAATAAGAAGATTTTAGCAATTTTATCGGGTATGTTTCACAGCTTTTAAAACATTCTATGATTGAACCTTTTGGTGATGAATATTTTATGAAAAAAGCCTTTGCAGAAGCTATTCAGGCTTTTGAAAAAGGCGAAGTCCCGGTGGGGGCAGTGGTGGTTTCAAATCAGAAAATTATTGCCAGGGCGCATAATTTAACCGAAACCCTGAACGATGTTACGGCACATGCCGAAATGCAGGCCATTACGGCAGCAGCCAATATGCTTGGAGGAAAATACCTGAACGACTGCACTTTATATGTTACCCTCGAGCCTTGTGTGATGTGTGCCGGTGCACTTGGCTGGGCGCAAATCGGGAAAATTGTTTTTGGGGCTTTCGACGAAAAGCGGGGCTATCAGAAATATTCGGAAAACGCACTTCATCCGAAAACAGAAGTGATTGGCGGAATAATGGGCGAAGATTGCGCTGAACTTATGCAGGAATTTTTCAGAAAAAAAAGATGAGATTAACCTTCACACTCATTTTTTGAACTTCCATGTTTTAAATATTTCAGAAAATAATTAAGTTTGACATTCTAAATTTTTTTAAAAAGAATTTAAAAGATTCTTATAATTTTATATCAATGATAAAGTTATGGCTGAAAATAAACGCCTGATTTCACTGGATGCACTTCGCGGATTTACCATTGCCGCCATGATACTGGTAAATTACCCGGGAAGCTGGAGCCATGTTTATGCTCCGCTGCTTCATGCCGAATGGAATGGACTGACACCCACCGACTTGATTTTTCCTTTTTTTATTTTTATAGTCGGTATTTCTGTGACGCTGGCATATACAAAAAGGCTCAATGCAGGTGTTCCCAAACGACCGATGTATCGAAAAATCGTAATTCGTTCATTAAAAATATTTGCAGTGGGAGTGTTGCTCTGGCTTTTTCCAAAATTTGATTTCGAGCATGTCCGTTTTGCAGGGGTTTTGCAAAGAATTGCCATTGTATTTTTGTTTTCAGCTTTGCTCTTTTTAAATTCAAAATGGAAAACACAAGCGATTGTTGCTGCCGTTTTACTGGTAGGCTATTGGCTGGCAATGGTTTTAATTCCTACCCCTGGGCAAGCGCAAGCCATGCTGGAGCCAGGCGTAAACCTGGCTGCCTGGGTCGACAGCCAATACCTGCCCGGTTACATGTGGCAGGAAACCTGGGACCCGGAAGGATTACTGAGTACGCTACCTGCTATTGCCACCGGCATTACCGGTTTGCTGGCCGGACATTTAATTCTAAGTAAAATGCCGCAGGAACGCAAAGTCATCTACCTGTTTTCATACGGTTTTATTGCATTTATTATCGGTTATTTATGGAATTACATTTTCCCCATCAATAAAAATTTATGGACCAGTTCGTTTGTGATGGTTACCTCCGGACTGGCTGCCATGTTGTTGGCGGTGAGCATGTTTTTTGTGGATGTGAAAGGGCGTACCCGTTTCACAAAACCGGGAATTATTTTTGGTTCGAATGCCATTGCCGTGTATGTTTTGGCCGATGTGTGGGGACAGTTTTTTTACAACATTAAATACGGCGGAAGCAGCCTTAACGTGCATTGGATGCAATTGTTTGAAAATGCTGGCTGGAGCCTGAAAATGGGTAGCTTTTTGTTTGCCCTGATTTTTGTGAGTTTCAATTTTCTACCCGCTTGGATTTTATACAGGAAACGAATTTTTATAAAGCTATAATGTTTACGAAGATGAAGAGAATTTTGTGGTTGGTTATCGCTGCTACGGCGATTTTTTACAGTTGTCAGTCGGAATATTCCGGTGTTCCCGATAAATATCATTCCCTGCTCGATTCTGCATTTGTAAAAGCCGGAGAAAATGCAGATGAGTTGAAAATGGCGTTGGCGGAGAGTGAGAAAAAACAGAAGGAAGCAACTGCTTTCCTGATTTCTTATATGCCGGAAGATGATTTAAAAAATTTATCTGCCGGTTTCATTCTCGACCAGGTGCGGGGAGCATGGCGAGCCCGCGAAGAATTTGAATGGTGCCGCAATTTGCCGGATTCCATTTTTCTGAACGAGGTGCTGCCTTATTACAACCTGGATGAGAACCGCGATAACTGGCGCGACGATTTTTACAGCAAGTTTGCACCACTGGTTGAGGATTGCAGCAATATTTACGAAGTCATCGATTCAGTAAACTTCAATATTATGGAAGAACTCGGCGTTGAATACAATACAAAACGCAGTGCGGTTAATATCAGTCCGTTTCAGGCAATTGAAGAGCAGATGGCTACCTGCACCGGTTTGTCGTTTTTGCTGGTCGATGCATTCCGCTCGGTTGGAATTCCGGCGCGCATTGCAGGAACACCGCTCTGGACAAACATGCGTGGCAACCACAGTTGGGTGGAAGTTTGGATTGATGGCGAATGGTACTTTACGGAATACTATCCGGATGCGCTGAATAAAAGCTGGTTTCTGGCCGATGCAGGGAAAGCTGACCCGGAAAAGCCGGTGCACTGGATTTATGCAGCTTCCTACAAGCCCGCTGAAACAAATTATCCATTAATATGGGATCGTGATTCAAAAGAGGTGCATGCGGTTAATGTAACCGACCGTTATATCCGATTGTATCAGGAAAGCCTCGAAGGAAAAGAGCTGGCTGATGATGAATTGCTGATCAACCTGGTGCTTTACAAAAAAAACGGTGATGAATCAGCTCAGGGAAGGGTTTCAGAACAAATTACCATTTGGGAAGGAGACAAACAAATTGACTTTGGCTACACGCCAAGGCCCATCGATGATTTAAATAAGTTTTTGAAATTCAGGTTGAAAAAAGATAAAACCTACCGTGTTGAATTCCCCGGTCCGGGTGACGAAACATTTTCGAAGGAAATAAACACGGGTGATGAACTGGAAGAAGTAATCAAACTTTACCAGGATTAAATTAAAAAATGTCATTTCGACGACGAAGGAGGAGAAATCTGCTCATTTTGGGTAGATTTCTCATTTGTATAATCTACTTAAAGAATTTTCCCCACTCTGCGTATTTTTATCTGAATTGGGCGAAAATTTAATCGAATAACCTCCTCTTATCTGGATAATTGATAATCACTAATTAATACTTTGGCCGAAATATTTAGTTTATCCGCCAATTTACGAATCATATCAACGGTTAACCTGCGTTTGCGATTCAAAATCTCTGAAACTCTGCTTTTTCCTCCAATTTCCGGTATCAAATCAATTTGCTTTAGATGCATCTCTTCCATTCGAATTTTAATTGCTTCAATCGGATCGGGTGCCTCGATGGGATAATGCTTATTTTCATAATCATCAACCATTAATCCCAATATTTCTAACTCGTCACTTTCCTGAGTGCCGGGTTTTGCATCAAAAATCTCCTCCAGTCTCTTCAATGCAGCTTTGTAATCCACCTCTGTTTTAATCGGTTTTAATTCCATTTTTACCCAATTTTAAATACTGTTCGCATCAATTTTATCATAATCCGAATGCGACCCAATGAACCGGATGAAAGCCATTTGATGATCGAAATTGAACTTTACCACCAATCGATATGAATTGCCTTTAATATTGAAAACAATTCTGCTGTCTTTCAAAATACTTGCGCTTGCATAGCTTTGTTTTACGTCATTTGGTGTTTTCCAGTCTGAATTCATCGCCGTATCATACCATGTTTTTAGGTATTGCTCTGAATCCGGATGTTTGTCCCAAAATTCCCGTAAAGTGCTTTTTGCAAGTATCCTTTTCATAGTTCGCAATCTGGGAACAAA